>JADLGH010000079.1 GCA_020849425.1 Candidatus Dadabacteria bacterium | reverse complement strand
CCTTTCGTTCAAATCATCTAAAGTAGAATCGCTCACGGTGGGAATTATATCAGGAAATGGGTCAGGCCGTATTCGGAGAAATTGTGCGAGAGGGGGGTGAGGGAATGCGCCCGGTGAAGGCGGGAGCAGATACCCGAGCCCGACCAGGCTTCAATACCGGTAACCCGGGACTTATCGACCCTAGCCGAATATAGCGTGAAACGAGGTCGGGGGGCCCGTGCTTGTCGGGATATAAAAGAGAAGGTATCGTTCCGTCACCCTTCTCCCCCCGAGGTCCGGCGGCCATGCTCGACAAACGACTGGTAAAAATGCACTTCAGCGTAAGTGCGAAGAATTACGACCTGTACGCTCACGTTCAGAAAAAAATGGCTTCGCGTTTGATCGAATATGCCGACCCCGGACGGGAGCACTCCGTCGATGCGATACTGGATATCGGCTCCGGGACGGGGTATCTCACCGACCTCTTGATAAGACGCTTCCCCGGCGCGCGGGTTACGGCGGTGGACATCGCCCCCGGGATGATCGAGCTCGCCGAGAGTAAACTGGGCGAGCACAATATAAAATTCCTGTGCGCCGATGTCGAGGAAATGAATTTCGAAGGGAATTTCGACCTCATAGCCTCGAACGCCTCTTTCCAGTGGTTCAACGATACCCCTCTCACGCTCGAAAAGCTCTATTCGGCGCTGACGGATAACGGCGTACTGTGTTTTTCGACCTTCGGCTCACTCACATTCTCCGAGCTCCACCAATCCTACAGGAAAGCGATGCAGAACCTCGGGCTCGACAAGAGCGCTCCGCCCGGGCAGTCGTTCTACACACTCGAAGAGCTGCGAGGGATATGCGGGCAAATCGTAGGGCCGGACGGCGGGGTGAAATGCGAGGAATCGTTCGAGTATATGTACTTCGACTCCGTGCGAGATTTTTTTACGTCGGTGAGAAAAATAGGAGCCAACAACAGCAACAAGGGCCATACGCACAAGAACCCCTCCCTCGTAAAAGAGCTGACCAGGGTCTACGAAACCGACTTCAGCGAAAATAACAGGATAAAAGTAACCTACCA
This sequence comes from Candidatus Dadabacteria bacterium, assembly GCA_020849425.1. GTDB lineage: Bacteria > Desulfobacterota_D > UBA1144 > Nemesobacterales > UBA2774 > JADLGH01. The sequence continues at coordinate 22,770 of JADLGH010000079.1, read as the reverse complement.
CTGCCTCTACTTCGTCCTCGGAAAATCGACGCGGGGCTGAAGGATCGACAAAGCGTCCGCCACGCCACGACGCCTCCTGCGGTGCGCCCGGCATAACGCCAGCTAAAACTCCCGCTGCTAGCTTGCCGACGAGCGCCCTTATGCCGCGTCGTGCGCAGCCCGATTCGACAGCCTCCCCGAAATACCCGCTCGACGCGACTATCCTTGTCCCCGCTTACGCCCGGTCTCCGTGCCGATTCATTCGCCGCGGGCGCGGGCGGCGGAGCGCCGGAGCAAATTTTCGATCCGGGCGGAATACCGGTCCGTGAGAGCAGGTCCCGATAACTGCGGAGCGAACGACCGGGCCTTTGGACGGAAAGCCTGGCGGGAATGTACGTATGAATTCGAAACGGGCCTGGGTTTTTGGTGCGAGAGGGGGGAGTCGAACCCCCACACCGGGTGGTACAGGATCCTAAATCCTGCGCGTCTGCCAGTTCCGCCACTCTCGCAAATGGTGGGCTGTGAGGGAGTCGAACCCCCGGCCCGATGATTAAGAGTCATCTGCTCTACCAGCTGAGCTAACAGCCCACACCAATTGCAACGTTAAGTTTTAGAATACCTAAATTTTCAGCGGATTTGGAGCGGGCGGCAACTCCACCCGCAGTCCCGGTTTCCGGAAGTGGTTTTTATTATAACGATCATTCCGGCAAAATCAATGTTTTGGGGGACTCTTTTTATTCGACGCGCAAATGCGCATCGCCCGTGCAGATACACACGTAGCTTTGCACGCCTGTACCGGGCTCAAACGCGTTTAGCCTCACGATTTCCCGTTGAACGCTTCACACGCCCCCGCGCCCGACCCGACCCGCTTCTTTGACATAACCGACAAATCCGGTTTAATTAATTTTGTTCTCAATTGCGGGCGCGGGCCAATGCAAAGCAGATTTTTGAAACGGACAGCCATAATCTCCCTCATCACCGTTTTCACGGTGAGCTTCGTTTCATATTCCATCCTCAGCTACATCCCGCCCGCGATCGTACAACACGAGCTCGCGTATTCGATCGAGCACTGCCCCACTCACAACGCCGAGCCGACAGTCCACATCCTGACGGAGTTCTTCCAGGATTCGGGCAAAGAGGGCCACGAAAAGCACTGCGTCTGTTACTCGTGCGATCTCAAAAGGCCGCACTTCGACAAAACCGAAAGATTCAGCTCCCCTGTAAGGGAAGAGCTCGTAATTTACCAGCAGCGGCAAAAAGAGACGCCGCACGTAAAAGATATAACCACGAAGATTTCCAGCCGCGCCCCGCCTTTCTCCTCCGCAGTTTCCTGAATTTCATTTTTGATACCACAGAAGCCCACGGGTCCGTCTCGTTTTGTCCGGGCCTTGTATCGGCGCGTCAGCACGATCGTGGATCCCGGGATTCCGGCGCAAAGCAGGATCGCCGCGGAGTTTCCCGGCTCCCCGCGGCCTCTTGCGCACCCGCGGCCGGCCGCAGCGCCGTCCGGTGAAGGACCCACCCGCCCGTGAGCTACACATATTCGGAGGAGAATCATGCGGACTTTTGTAATTGCATTATTACTCTTCGTCCCGGCCGCGCTCCCGGCGCTCGGACAAGAAGAGAAGGAACAGGATATTCTTATCGCGGACCACACGGAGCAGCACACGATGGAAACGGTCGTCGTCGAGGACAAGGCGCTCGACCTTTCCGTTCCCGACAGACGGCTTTCTCCGCAGGAAGCCGAGAAGATGATCATAGACACGACGCCGGGCGGCGTAGGTTTCGTCGACGAAGAACAGATAGAAGAGTCGAGGGCCAACACTTTAAAGGACATGCTCAATTATGTCCCCGGCGTTATCGTAAGGAACAGGTACGGCGACGATTCGCAGCTGATCATCCGCGGCTCGGGCCTGAGGAGTAACTTCCACCTCCGCGGCGTAACGGTCCTCATGGACGGTTACGTATACGGAAACGCCGACGGGTTCAGCGACCTGGAGACGATAGAGCCGCTGACGCTGAAGTATATCGAGGTATTCAAGGGCGCGAACTCGCTCAGGTTCGGCGGCAACACGCTCGGCGGCGCGATCAACTTCGTCACCAAGACAGGCTACGACGCCGGGCTCATCGAGGCCAGGAGCCAGGTCGGCTCTTTCGGCTACTTCAAGAACTACCTCGGCACCGGGCAGGTCTACGGGCCTTTCGACTTCTACACGGGCCTCACCGATACCGAGCTCCTCGACCCATACCGCAAGCACGGAAAACAGGCGAGGAGAAGGGCGTACGGCAACTTCGGATACGAAGCCGACGACGGCACGTCCTACAGGCTCGACGTAACCTACGTCCGTAACGAGGAGAACTACTCGGGGGCGCTCACCTTCCGGGAATACAAGGACAACCCGAGGCAGGCAAACCCCGAGAGCGTGCTCTACGACGAGGGCCGGTTCTACGACTATTACAGGATCGCGTTCGGCGTGAGAAAGCCCATAGGGGACAACCAGGCCGTCGAGCTCCTCACCCAGTTCAATATCACCAACATGGACCACCCTCTCAGCTTCGCCGTTCTCGACATGGACACGTATAACGCCGGGGCCGAGCTCAGGTACCTCTACAACACGAACATAGGCGGCATGCTGAACAACCTCACCATGGGCGTCCAGTTCTATTACACCTACCAGCAGGACATCAACTGGGCCAACAACTTCGGAAAGAGGGGAGAGAAAACGAAGGACCAGGATAATAAATCCCTCCTCATGGCCTATTACGTGGAAGACCAGCTCTTCCTCGCGCCCGAGTTCTCGATACTGGGCGGGGCGCGCCTGCAATACGCCCGGAGGTCCGTTAAAGACCATTTCCTCGTAGACGATGACGACGCCTCCGGCAAAACGGACTTCTTCTCCGTAACGCCGAAGGTCGGCTTCATATGGCAGGCGAACCCGGAGGTCCAGTTCTTCGGCAACGTCTCGACCAACTACGAGCCGCCGATAATGGTCGAGCTCACATCGCCCGGCAACTTCGGCGGGCTCGGCGAGCTCAAGGCCCAGAAGGCGCTCCAGTTCGAGCTCGGCACGCGCGGCATGCTGTGGGACAGGGTCAGGTGGGACGTCTCGGTCTACGACTACGAAATATGGGACGAGATACAGAACGTGAACGTCCAGCCGTTCCCGGACGCCCCGTTCACGATACCCAAATACCAGAACATCGACAGGACGCGGCATTTCGGAGTCGAGGCGGGCGCGGACATCCTGCTCCTGAAGAACATGGCGTGGAGGAACCCGCTCGCGCCCGGCGACACTCTCAGGTCGATAACCTCCTACACCTATTCCTACTATGTCTTCGTCGACGACCCCGTTTTCGGCGACAACGACCTTCCGGGGGCTCCGCCTCACTACTTCGTGAGCCAGCTCAGGTACGACACGCCCGTCGGGGTATGGGTGGCGCCGAGCATAGAGAGCGTCTTCGAGAGCTACTACGTCAACAGCGAGAACACCGCCAGGGCGGGCTCTTACTCGATATTCAACCTCGAAGTCGGCTGGCAGTTCGCCGGGGTGATGCTCTTCGCCGAGATAAGCAACATCTTCGACAAGAACTACATATCCGGCGTAGTGGTCGACGACGCCAACGGAAGATATTTCTACCCGGGCGACGGCAGGGCGTTTTACGGCGGAATACAGTGGACGTGGCAAAAGGGCGGAACGCCCGAGGGCGTCGCCATGAGCAACGCGCTCAACCGGAACAGCGTAGGCAGCGCGTTCGACCGGAACAACATGAACTACGCATTCAATCAGGAAAGTATAAGATAATTATCAATCGGCTGACGGCTGCTCCCACCTGAAGGCGGGGGCGGCCGTTTCGCACAGGGGAGACGGAAATGAAAATGAAGAACCCGGTAATCCTGGTAGCGGCGCTCCTGGTCGTCATCGGGGCCATGTTTTACCTCCAGGGCTAGTCGAAGCGCGGCGGCGGGACGGAAGCGCCGGCGGGCCCGGCCGACGCCTTCACCCTCGGCGAGAGGATCGAGATACCCCACGCCGGGCACGGACACGAGATGCACGTCTCCGGCCCCTCGGTCGCCGTAGACGGCGAGGGCAACGTCTACGTCGCGTGGATCGCCGCGGCGCACGACTCGAACGACCTCTACGTCGTAAAGCCGGTAACGGGCGAGGAAAAGCCCGTCCGGGTGAACCCCGGGGGGCTCTCGGTGGATTCCGTCCACCAGTCGCCCGGCGTCGTAACGGGCCCCGGCGGCGAGGTATACGTATCGTGGGCGTCGGCGAAGGACAAGCCCGAGGGGGTCATATTCGCGAACGACCTCAGGTTGTCCCGGTCCCTCGACGGGGGGGAGTCGTTCGACGCGCCGATCATGATTAACGAGGACAGGCCGATCTCCCACACGTTCGAAGGACTGGCGGTGGACGAATCGGGCGACGTCCTCGTCGCATGGATAGACAGCAGGGACGGCTGGAACAAGCCCGCGACCTATCTCGCGTCCATATCGGACGAGGGCGCCCGCGTAGGCGAATCCGTAAAGTTCGGCGGCGAGACGTGCGTCTGCTGCCGCGTCAGCGTGGCGGCGGCGGACGGGAAGGAGGCGGCCCTCTGGAGAGGAGTCGCCGAGGGCAATGTCCGCAACATGGTGCTCGCGCTCGGGACGGACGGCAAGTTCGAGCAAGCCGTCGTTCACAACGACGGGTGGAAACTGGATTCGAGCCCGCACAGGGGCGGCGAGGTCGCGATAGGCGACGACGGCGAGGTCTACCTCGTATGGTATACCGAGGGCGCGAGCGGGGTCCCCGAAATACTGTTCTCGAAGTCCGGGACTGTGACGATGCCGGGGCCGATGAAGATCGATTCGGCGGAAGGCTCCGTGCCCGACCAGCCGGGCATGGCCGTCAACGACAAGGGACAGGTCGCCGTGGTGTGGGAAGACTCGACGGCTGTGAGGCGCAATATCAAGATGAGGTTCTCGGCCGACGGCGGAAAGACGTTCGGCGAGCCCGTCGTAATCTCCCGGGCCGTAAAATCGTTCATGCCCGATATAACGGTCGCGCCCGACGGCAGGTTCGTCGCCGTGTGGCACGAAGAGCACTTCCCGTCGATCCGCACGATAGTGCAGTACGTCGAGCCCGGCGCATAGGGCGCTGTCACAACAGCCGCGAGAACGTGTAGTAGCGGTAAAAGATTACGAGGAGGAACGCGGCGACGTAGAGGAGCCGCACCCTGTTCTTTTCTTTTTCTCCCCTCCCCTCCCCAGCCTGCGCCGCACCCATGGCGAGCAGGAGCCAGCCGAAGCCGTCCACGTTGGCGACGGCGTACGTCGTGACGCAGAAGATCACGAGGAGATAATCCCTCAGCTTCGAAGCCGCGAGCCGCGCCGGCAGGAGAAAAAACACCGCCACTCCGCCTTCTATCGTTATCGTCCAGTACGTGAGGAAATGCGACAGCGCAGCCAGCCTCGGGGGGATTTCGGGAACGTCCGCCGCGCCGTACGGCACGGCCGCCCCGAGCACGAATTCCCGGAGCGCGTCGTAGCCCTCGGCCGAGAGCCCGCCCGCGACGCGGGTGAACCCCTCGAACCGCGGATCGGCAAGCATAGTGACGCCGAAGAACGTCCCGTTCATGAAGTCCGGAGACAGCGCGAGCTTCCAGAGGACAGAGAATGCGAACACGAGCCCGATCAGCAGCCGGGCGTTTAAGGAAAGGGTCTTTCCCGGGCCACCCGGCGTGAGCGTGAGCGACAGGGTTACGGCGAGGCACCAGTAGAAGAGTAAATACGCGTGGTTGTCCGGGAGCGGCCAGTCGAGGACGACCCTCGCGCCGGTGAGTACCGTAAGCCCGAGCCACAGCACGGGCGCACGGAGGAGGCCGGGCGCTAAAAGGCCGAGCGCCGCGAGCGCGAGGGTAAACGGGCGTACAGTCCATCCTCCCACCGGGCGGAGGAGCAAATCCACGAGAGTAGGACGGAGCGCGAGCTCGAAGGCGTCCATGCCCTTTATCGCGGCCAGCCCCCGCCGAAACCCGCCTTTCGTGCGCGCCGCGGCGTCACTCAACCGGGGCCTCCAGCGACTTCACTATCCTCGGCGAGGGCGCGAGGGTCTCCGGGTCGTACTCCATCCTCCAGACCTCTACCACCACGGCCCGGGGCGGCGCGGTCTCGGGCGTCGGCACACGGGCGATTTCGAGCGCGAGGGCCCTCAGCCTGGGATCGGTCGGCATGGCGGCCGCCCGGAGCGCCGCATCCGCAAGGGAACCCGGGATCTCCACCTCGCGCCTCACGCCCGGCGTGAGCACGTACGCGCGGACAACCCTCGACCGTGGGGCGTCGGGCGTCGAGAACATCCCGAACCCTCCCCCTGCCCACGGGCTCAGCGACGTCGTCTTCACGAGGTAAATCTGCGAGAGCGCGAGCACCACCAGCAAAACTACGGGCAGGCAGCGGACGCAGGCATATAGTCCCGTTTTATACATCACGTTTTCACGCCGCACGTTTATTCAGCGCGGGCGGGACCGGCCCTCGCCGGTCCCGCCGCGGCAAATCAATAGCCCGGCGGGGCCGCCACGGACATGTAGACAACGTCCCCGTTCTGATACGCCTGGTTATACCAGTTAGGGCCGCACTGGTAATAGCTAACCGCACCCACGGTCACGACGGTCGGCGTGCAGGTGAGCGAGTTGAACGCCGACACTGTGAGCGCCGTCCCGAGCGCTATGGCGGTTGCCGCCGCGTAGGGGTACTCGACGTTCTCGCCCCACTCCCAGTCGTCGTGATACTCGTAATGATCGTGGTGGTCGTAATACTCCTGCCTGTCGTTCCGGGCGTTCCTCCCGTACTGCTGCCAGTCCTCGCGGTTCTGGTCCCTCCAGTCCTGGCGGTCGTCCTGACGGTCACCGCGGTTGTCCTGGATCTTCTGCGCGGCGTCCGGGTTATTCGCCTTGAAGTCCTGCGCTTTCTGGCGGGCCTGCTGACGGTCCGCCCCGCCGGCCGGCCGCGTCGCGCCCGACTGCCTCCGTCCCTGGCCCATCTGTCCGGAAGACCTGGAGCCGCGGCCGAAATCGCTCGATCTCATGGAGCCCGAGCGCGCGGGACCCGAGCGGCTTATGTTCCTGTTGCCGCCGCCCGCCCTGTGCCCGCCGCCCCCGCTCATCCTGTGGCCTCCGCCGCCCCTGCCCCCTCCCCTTCCCCCGCGGGACTAGGCGTCGAGCGCGGCGCCGGCCACGAATATGAAAACGGCGGCGAATATGAAAAGCCTGAGCCATGTTTTATTGTGCGTCATTTTTCTTCTCCTCCTCTTTCTCCCCGGCCTTTATGCCGCTCCTGAGCACAGGTGCGAATTCGATCTTCCGCATCCCGTCGGCGGGCTTGAAGACGAAGAGAGAATCCTCGACCTCCGGCTTGAAATTCCAGTCCCTGAACGAAGCCCTGTACTGGGGCGACGCCGGGTACGTCTTGTAATCTATGACGAGCCTCGTCTGGACCGGGTCGCCCTCCGAGGCCACCCACACCTGGAAGTCGAGGTTCTGCGTCCTGAACGCGAGGTGCTCCGAGAGGACGCCGTCAATCGAGTCCTGCTCGACGAAACCGCCCGCGTAAATCTCTTTCTTCACGAACTCAGCCGCGTCGCTCGAAACCAGCTGCCCTATGGGGAGCGGCATGTCGAGGTCCTCCGTGAAGTAGTCGACGGCCTGGTTTATGTCCCCCGGCCTCGGAACCGAGGCGTAAACGTTCTCCGCAAGGTCGGCGTAATATATGTCCTTCCCGTCGAAGACGAACACCTTCTTCGTCCCGTCCCTGCTCTCGACCTCGGCGTAGAGCTTGTCCGGCCTGACGACCGTGACTTTATGAGCCCCGCCGAACTCGAGCTTCTGGCCGTTACCCTGGAGGACGTCGTACTGGACGTCCGCCGTGAAGCTGAACCTCTCCGCCTTCGAGAGGAAATCCAGCGACTCCAGGAGATCGGCAAACGACTCCGGGTCTATCTTCGGACCGCTCTTCACCTCGACCCCCTCTTCCGTCTGCGCCGGGGCGGGCAGGCCCGGTGCGAGGGAAAAGGCGGCCGTGAAAATCAGCATTGCCAATACCTGTCTCATAACACACCCCCTTTATTGACTCTAATTGATGCACTCGGGTCAGCCCCGCGTGCCTCCCGATCCGGACTAGATACTAAAATTGAAACGCTATGCCCAGTATCGGGCCGTGCGTCCACGTATCGTAAACGAATCTGTTATTGCCGCTGCCGTCCTGATAATCCACGTAGAGGACTCTATAGCCTATCGCCGGCGTGATGCCGTACCACGGCAGCTCGTAGCCTATGTAGCTCACGAGGTTCCACGCGATGTTCGACGAGAACCCGAGCCCGAATCCCCCGATGTCCGACCTCAGCGTGAACGGGACCTTGTCGGCGAGGTTCGCCGCGAGCCTTCCGCCGACGAAGAGGTCGAGCCACTGCTTGTCCCTGCTGATGTACGTAGGCGACGTGTCCTTGAGCTTTATGGCGACGTCGGTCGACATGAACCGCCCGCCGACGATCGCGTCCAGGGCGGCGCGGTTTCCCTTGGCCCCCCTTTCGCCGGGCCACTCGCCCAGCCTGTACACTCCGCCCGCTTCGACTAGCCACTGCTTCATCGTCACCTTGTCCACCACCCCCCCGTTCGGGAGAGCGACGTCTTTCTTGCTCGAAATCTTGAGATACGTCGGGTCGATAAAGAAGCCGTACCCGCTCTTCCACATCCCCTCGGCGTGTACCTGCACGCCGAAGTCGAAGTGCTTGATTATGTCCGAGAAATCGACGTCCACGTCCGACCGTATCCCGCGCGCCGTAACGTGCCCGTTTATCCCCGACATCCACAGGTAAGGCATGATAGAGAACTGCCAGTCTTTGCCGGAAGTCCTTCCGGGCATCTGTCCGAAAGCCCCATGCGGCAACGCGGTCCCCGCGGCCAGGAGCAGCGCACGCGCAAGTGTCAGTTTCGTGGAGCGAATCCTATCGAAGCCGTTCACAGGTCCCCTCTCGTGGGCTGATTTTTATCATCTCCGGTCTCCTTAAAACACCGGCCCTTTTACGAGGGACGGTATGACGGGTTTTATCACGAGCTGTATGTTCCACCTTTCTGAAGCTCCCGGTTGAGCTGGTCGAGGCCCTGCTGATGGGGCTCCGTCTGATTGGAAGACGGCGCGCCGTCCTGCGCGAAAGATGCCGCCGGGAGCGTCACCATCAGCGCAGCAAATAATAGAGCGCCCGCTTTCATTCGAATCTCTCCCGTTCGATCATGGTAGCCGTCGTATCATTCCCTCTTCGTCCGCATGTCCTTTTCCTGCGGCCCCGTCACGCACCTGAACCCGAGATGGTTCGTACCCGTGCTCACCTCGCCCTTCCCCCGCGTGCCTACCATATAGCGCGTGCAGTACTCCTCCGTGCACAGGTAAGAGCCGCCCCTGTGGACGCGCTTCGAGACTCCGGGCTCGGCGGGGTCGTATGGCGACGCCGGACCGGCTGGATTCTTCGATACGACGCCCGTCGCCGCGAGCTCGGCGTAGTAATCCGGCCTGTACCAGTCGCTCACCCACTCCCACACGTTCCCGCTCACGTCGTGAAGCCCGTAGCCGTTGGGCTCGAAGCTCGCGACGGGGGCTATGCCGTCGTACCCGTCCTCGGGGATCTCTTTATACGGGAACCTGCCCTGGAACGTATTCGCCATGTAGCCCTCGCCGGACGTGAGGTCGTCCCCCCAGGGGTAGAGCTTCCCGGCGAGGCCTCCCCGCGCGGCAAACTCCCATTCGGCCTCCGTCGGCAGGCGCTTTCCCGCCCACGCGCAGTAGGCGGCGGCGTCCTCGTAGGCGACCTGCACGACCGGGTATTTCTCACTACCCTCGACGCCTGCGTCCGGCCCCGAAGGGTGACGCCAGTCCGCGCCGTGAACGTAGCTCCACCACCTGTAGTGGCTGTCGAGCGGCACCGCCCCGCCGGGCGGCGTGAATACCGCCGAGCCGGCGACGAGACTTTCGACCGGCACGCCCGGAAAGTCCTCCGCGAGAGGGGTCTTTTCGGCCACGGTCACATAGCCCGTCGCCGATACGAATTCCTCGTACTGCCCGTTCGTAACTTCCGTCCTGTCCATCCAGAACCCGTCCACGTAAACCCGGTGTATGGGGCGCGCGTCGCTCATGGGGTCGCTCCCGCCGTGCTCCACGCCGCGCGGGTCGATAACCCCCATCGAGAACTCGCCGCCCGGTATCCACGCCATCCCGTCGGGAGCATCTCCGGCAGGCTTATAATCGTTCGGAACGGTGGGAAGAAACGACCCGTTGACCGGCGCGGGTTTTGTATCCGCGACGGGACTCGGGGACCCGGCCCTGAAAAGCTGGTACGCCCCGAATGCGGAGATCGCGGCTATAGCCGCCGCGACGAGATACACCGCGGCGCCTCTTCCGACGCCCCCTCCAGCCGTTTCCTTTTTCCGTCCTTCTTTTCTCACGTTCGATCCCCTGCTCGTAACACCGGCCTCGAACTCACCGCTATCCGAATAGCCTTACATCCAGGGCCGTGAAAGCCGGCCCGGGCCCAGGATACTGCCGCGTCCCTTCGAACCGCAGGGTTATCTCACGGCGTTACGATGTTGAACATGAGCGGAAAGTCGTCGAGCATACCGAAGAGAGCGCTCACGCTCCCCTTGTTGCCCTCGACGGTGACGTCCTCCGAGGCAAGCGCCTCGTCGATCGTCTTCCCCCCCATCAGCACGTCCGCGAATTCCGACTTCGACATGCTTATCGTCGCGTCCGGGCTCGCGAGCGTCTTGCCCTTCGTATATATAAGGACAGAGTTTCGAAGCTCGAGCGCGTACGACTCACCGGTTCCCGGGTCCTTCCACATTATGTTCGAGGCTTTCCCGTCCGCCTTCTCGCTGTCGAGGCGTATGCCCATGTAATCGAGAAGCATGTCCGGGGTCATGGCCTGCACGACGTCCGGCGTCGCGACGCCCGGGATGTATATGTCCGGCACGCCGTTCCTCGGCCCTGGCGCCCCCCAGGAGAAAGCCGCGGCCGGGGTCCCTCAATAGGGGTAGGAGATAAACTCCCCGGGCCCCCCGCGCGCCGACGGGCTCGCTCGAAACCGCTGCCGGGCGGCATTTCCTTTTGCCTCTCTCGTTACTGCAGCCAATAACCACAATTATCAGCAGCCACAGCCCGGCCCTCCCGCCTCCGTTACCTGTCGTCCGGGTTAAGCGCATTAAAAACGAGAGCCGCTGCCGCCCCGCCGAGAAAATCCGCCACGAGGAAAATCCAGATGTTGGCCGCGGTCGATATGCCCATAACGGTTATGCCGAGCGCTATCGCCGGGTTAAAAGCCCCGCCGGAAATCGCCCCCGCAGCGTAAACCCCTATGACGACCGTAAAACCTATGGCCAGGCCGTAGTACGAATTCCCCGCCGTATTTTTCGACGTCGCGGTATTCAGCACGACGTATGCCAGCGCGAAGGTAAAAAGAAATTCCACGATGAACGCGTGGGCCACGTTGGGCGTCATGGGCGTGATAACGGGGTTGCCCTTGAGGTAAAGCGTGAGGATCCCCGCCGCGACCGCCGCCAGCCACTGCGCTATCATGTAAAACGGCACGTCCGGCGCGGGGCATCTCCCCCTCATCCACACCGCGAGCGTCACCGCCGGGTTGTAATGCCCCCCCGAAATGTGACCGCCCGCGTACACCATGACCATGAGCACGGAGCCGATGGCGAGCGGTGCGCCGACGCCCGCCCCGGGGTCCAGAACCGTCAGGCCGACGGTGAGCACGAAAAAGAAAGTCCCGATGAACTCCACGGCATATTTTTTCATTATCCATACCTCCCTCTAGGGGTTTTAACCGACTAATGCCGCGGCCCCCGTGCCCCTGCCGCAAACGACGCTGCAACATGGCTTCCCGATCACTCCAATGCACCCGCGCATTATCGGCCTCCGGCCGCACCGGCCCGGGCGAAGTCACCTGGCCCGGCCATTCCCGCATGCCGCGCGCGGGGCACGTTCTTTATTTACTTATCATGTATCCCGTGAGAGCGCCCGCGCCCGCGCCTATCGCACCGCCGACCCACGGGTTCCCCCCGGCAATGGCCGTAATGCCCGCGCCGGCCGCACCGCCTATGACCCCGCCGCTCAGCGTGCCCTGCTGCGTCTTCGACATGTTCGTGCACCCCGCCAGAGGCAGGGCCACCAGGGCTATAAGAATCAGGTATGTGATTTTCTTCATTTCAAATCTCCTCTTTTCGTCTTCTCCGGCCCTAATCGAGCGGCTGACCCGCTATGCCGGTCGCTATGTTGGGCTTCACCATCGTTTCCCATATCACGGCCATAACGGGCGTATCCATCTTGTCGGGATTCTCGGCATAGTACCTGTCTATCGCGGCCGCCACCTGGGCCATTGTCGCCGGCGAAGAGTTGGACGCCTCGACCACCTTCGTCACGAACGTGTCCCTTTTCTGCTCGGGATACTTGTCCATGAGAGCTTCCTCGATGACCACGACGTGGCCAGCGCCCCATATGAACGCTATCTTCGCGTCCTCGTCCATGGCCACCCACGTCTCGCCCTTAAGAACGGGCATCTCGCTCTCGACGGCCTCGGCCACCGTCCCGCCCTCTGCGGGGGCCTGCTCGTCGGCCCGGGCGTACGCCTGGAGCAAACCCAGGACGAGCAGCGTATAGATAATAGGTCTCTTCATTTCACTTACCTCCTGTCACTTACTTGGTTCCATCGTTGCAGCCGCTGGGAAGCGCACTTATACCCCCCCTTGCTTCCCGAACGGCTAGTGTAAACCTATAACCTGTTCCAGGTACTCCATGCCCGACCTTTGCGAGATGACGCTTATGCTTATCTCCGGCGGCTCCTTAAGAAGCTCCATAAGCACAAGGAGCCTCCTGTAATCGCCGCCCCGGAGGTGCCTGTCGAAGTCCCCCTTAGTCTCCCATTCCTCGACGAGTATGTACGTGCCCTCGTCCTCCGTATCCACGTAAAGGTCGAATCCAAGGCATCCCGATTCGCTCCGGACAGGCTCGAGCATCCCCCTGAGGGCGCTCGCGAGCTCCTCTCTTCGCCGGGGACCAACGCTCATCTTTGTCGTCATGATAACCATATATCTCCCATGGAATTGCAACTTCCATACCCGGCTGGTGAATTATCCGCCACTCGCAACAGCCCGTAATTCCTCGATATTAGACGGCGAAGAAGCGTCTTCCCGGGAAGGAGGCCCCGGGGAAACGGACACTGTGGCCCGCCCCGGGCGGGGTCCGGGGATGAAACGGATCTTTTATTTACGAGGACAAAACCTGAATCGGAGCCGGTTACGGAGAAACCGGCCGGGGCCATCCGGGAGAAGGGGTTCAGGCCCTCCCCGGGCCTGTCTTCGAGGAGACCGGAGAGAAAATCCGGCGGTACGGACGCCTCTCTTCCACCCAAATATTCGCTCACCATCATCCCCTCCCACATCAGGCAAAGGATAGTTTCTATTTACGCTTTATATTTGCCAAATCATAACCCCTTCAGTCCTGATTTTAGCACATCGCGTATTTCGTGTCGATGAAAATGTTTTAAGAAATTACACATGTAGATACGTCCGGCGAGCCGGCCCCCGGCGGCCCGCCGGAGGCGCCGGAGAACCCGGGCGGGCGCGTGCATCTCCACGTCCCGGGGCCCTGCCCCGCGATGCGATATTGCAGGAGGCCGCAGGCGGATTATAATTCAGGGACGGCGCACGCCGGCCGCGAATGCGCCGGACCTTTCACACGCGAGCGAGGAGAAATAATAGATGGACAATACCGAAATCGAGCGGCTTATACAGGCAAAGGAGGGAAAAGCCCCCTGGAAGAAATGGGGCCCGTACCTCAGCGAAAGACAGTGGGGGACGGTAAGGGAGGACTACAGCGAGCACGGCACCGCGTGGGACTACTTCCCCCACGACCACGCCCGCTCGCGCGCGTACAGGTGGGGCGAGGATGGGCTCGCCGGCATTTCCGACGAAAGGCAGGTCCTCTGCTTCGCGCTCGCGCTGTGGAACGGGAAGGACCCGATAATGAAAGAAAGGCTCTTCGGCCTCACGAACTCTGAGGGCAACCACGGCGAGGACGTAAAGGAATACTACTACTACCTCGACAACACCCCGACGCACTCCTACATGAAATACCTCTACAAGTATCCCCAGTCCGAATATCCCTATTCAGAGCTCGTCGAGAGGAATAGGAGCGCGTCGAGGGCCGACCTCGAATACGAGCTGATAACCACGGGCGTCTTCGACGGCGACAGGTACTTCGACGTCTTCGTCGAGTACGCGAAGGAGGGACCGGAGGACATGCTCGTAAACATCACGGTCTGTAACCGAGGCCCGGAAGCGGCGGCCGTCCACGTCCTCCCGACGCTCTGGTTCAGGAACACCTGGTCCTGGGGGGACGGCGGTCCGAAGCCCGTCGTCAAGGCCCTGAGGTCCCCGAAAGGCGCCGCGGCCGTCGAGGCGTCGAGCGACGCCTCGGGCCCCATGTACCTCTACTGCGAGGGAAAGCCCGATCTACTATTCACAGAGAACGAGACCAACCGCGAGCGGATTTTCGGAGCGCGCAACATATCCCCCTACGTAAAGGACGGCATCAACGACTACGTCACGAAGAGCTCCGAAGGCGCGGTAAACCCCGCCGGCGCGGGCACGAAAGCCTCTGCGCATTATGTACTGACAGTCCCCGCCGGGGGCGAAGCGTCCATAAGGCTCATACTCTCCCGCGAGAAGAGGCGCGGCACGGGGCAGGAGATTTTCGCCGGGTTCGGCGGCGTCCTCGCCGCGCGGAAAAAAGAGGCCGACGATTTCTACTCGTTCATCACGCCCGAGACGGTCGACGAGGACTCGAAGAGCATCATGAGGCAGGCGCTCGCCGGGATGCTGTGGTCGAAGCAGTACTACTTCTTCGACCTCGACAAGTGGCTCCGCGAGCACGGGGCCGGCATAACCGTCCGGCAGCCCAACGGCAACGTCCGCAACAAGGAATGGTTCCACATGATAAATGACGACATCATCTCGATGCCCGACAAGTGGGAATACCCCTGGTACGCCGCGTGGGACCTCGCCTTTCACACGATATCCCTCGACATGGTCGACCCCGACTTCTCAAAGGAGCAATTAGAGCTCATGCTGAAAGAGGTCTACCTCCACCCGAACGGCCAGATACCGGCCTACGAATGGAACTTCAGCGACGTCAACCCGCCCGTGCACGCCTTCGCGAGCCTCTTCCTCTACAACACCCAGAAGCAGATAACAGGCAAGGGAGACATCTCCTTCCTGAAGCAGATATTCGACAAGCTCGTGCTCAACTTCACGTGGTGGGTCAACCGTAAAGACCGCAGCGGGAGGAACGTCTTCGAAGGCGGCTTTCTCGGCCTCGACAACATAGGCGTATTCGACAGGAGCTCGCCCCTCCCGACGGGCGGTTACCTTGAGCAGGCCGACGGCACGGCGTGGATGGCGATGTTCTGCCAGAACATGCTCGAAATCGCGTTCGAGCTCGCCCACGACGACCCGACCTACGAGGACATGGCCGTCAAGTTCGCCGAGCATTTCCTCTGGATAGCCTCGGCGATGGACCGCACGGGGAGCCACCACGACGAAATGTGGGACGATGAAGACGGCTTTTTCTACGATATTCTGAGGCTGCCCGACGGGCGCGCCATGAGACTCAAGGTGCGCTCGCTGGTGGGGCTCCTGCCGCTCTGCGCCTCGACGGTATACGAGGCCGGCGTAGCGGAAAAGTTCCCGACGTTCACCGAAAGAATGCGGCGGCGTCTCGGGAGGATGGAGGAGCTCATCTCGACCATCCACCCCCCGGCAGAAAGGGGATACGCCGGGCGCTACCTGCTGTCGATACTGAGCGAGGACAAGCTCAGGCGGGTCCTCGCGCGGATGCTCGACGAGAACGAATTCCTGAGCGACTACGGCATACGCTCGCTCTCCCGCTACCACGAGGACTATCCCTACATATTCAAGGTCAACGGCCGGGAATACAGGGTCGAGTACATGCCCGCCGAATCGAAGTCCGGCCTCTTCGGCGGCAACTCCAACTGGCGGGGACCCGTATGGTTCCCGGTAAACGGGCTCATAATACGCTCGCTCCTACACCTCTATAAATACTACGGGGGCGATTTCAAGGTCGAGTGCCCGACAGGCTCGGGGAATTTCCTCGACCTCTACGACGTTGCTCTCGAAATCGCGAACCGGCTCATAAAAATCTTCAGGAAGGGCGAGGACGGCCGGAGGCCCGTATTCGGCGGGACCGGGAAATTCCAGTCGGACCCTCACTTCAGGGACCACATCCTCTTCTACGAATATTTCCACGGCGACAACGGCGCCGGCATCGGGGCGAGCCACCAGACGGGGTGGACGGGGCTCGTCGCGAAGTTTATACAGGTGACGGGCTACATGACAAAGGAGATGGTGCTCGAAGTCCCCCGCGGCGGCGCGGAGACGTACGTCAAGAAATAACCGTTCCCGGGCGTTATCGTTCCGTCATCCTTCCAGCCTGTCATTCCCAACGATTTCGAACGAGTGAGGAATCGGACGCTGCCACCCTGAAGCGGAAGCGTTTATCTAGTACCGCTGAGACCCTGCTTTCTTTAGTATCAAAGCCTGTACTTGCCGCGGCGCTTGTCGGGGCGTAGCCATGCGAAGCCTGAAAGCCCACGGGTGAAGCCGGGTCGGGAATCCAGTCTTTTAATCTGTTATCCTGCCTGCGCAGGAATGACAGAAGCATGGCGATTCCTCGCTCGGAATCATTGTTCGAGATGACGGCGGCTCGCCGCGTATCTTCAGACGCTTTGCTTGTGCGATATACTTATAAGGATAAGACCGGGGGGCGGTTACTTGCAGCACGACGTATTCATAAGTTTTTCGGACAGCGACAGCGAGATTGCGGAGGCGCTCGCGGAGGCGCTTAAAATAGAGGGCCTTTCGGCGACGCTCGGCCCGGCCGGGGTGCGGGGAAAGGCCGGAGAAAGGGCGGTCGACGAGGAGATCGACGCGAGCGGGGCGCTCCTCCTGGTCTTTTCGTGGAATGCGCGCGGGTCGCGGCGGCTGCTCCGCGAGGTAGAGCGGGCCGTGGACGAAGGGACGCCCGTCGTTTCCTTCCACGCCGACAAGACCCCGTTCGACCCCGAGCTCGAATATTACATCGCGCCGTCGCACAGGATATCCGCGCAGGGGGCTTCGGCCGTGCACGCGGCCGAGCGGCTCGTCGAGACTGTGAAGAGGCTGGTGCCCCGCGGCGAGACGGCGGCGGGCAGGGGCAGCACGGCGGTAGATGCGGGGGTGTTCGGCAGGCCGGACACGGGCGAGCTGCACGAGTTCAAAAAGCGTTTGCGGAGGGAAGGGGGGGAGGCGCACCCCGATGTAAAGCGCCCGGCGTATGCGCCCCCGCGGAAGAGGCCCTGGACGAAAATCGCGATATCGGCGCTGGCCGTATTGTTTATCCTCTATGCGCTCGGCGAGCAGTTCGGCTATTACTCGGTCGGCGTTATGGCGGGGTGCGTCCTTGCGGCGGGCCTGCTTATCGGCCTCGCCCGGAGCAGGCGGCGCTCGCCGATGTTCCCGGCGCTGGCCCTGACGGGCGGGCACTTGCTGTGGTTCGCGGCGGGGCTCGTGGTGCTCGTGCTGGGAACCGCTGGCGGTGAGCCCGCGGGCCTGGACGGCATCATGCTCGACGCGGGCATATTCGCCGTGTTTTTCCTCGGGCTCCTGCTCTGGCCGGGCGTCGTTTCGGGCGCTGCGAACGTCGCGCTGTCGGTGCTCTTCATCTACCTGGGGCTGAAGTCGATCGCGGGCGACTGGACGCCGCCCGAGGTCGCAAGCGCCGTCACGCTCCACGCGCTCCTTTACGCCGGGACGATAATCGCGCTCGTGTACGGGATGGTGAAGGTGTGGTGGGCGAGGCACTAAATATTCAGCGGACATTTATTTTATGTTGTATCCGATAAGCTAGAGTAGAGAGAAATTCGGTTCGACGTATGTAGTTTTCGGGCCACGCTTTTCGCTTATCCTGATTAATGACGTCGCTCATCTTTGCAAGAATATTCTGCAAATCGATATTGTGAAAATGCGAATAATTATGCAGTGATTTGTGCGAAATTATTCTGTGTACGAATGCTCGCGTGGTTTTCGACGTAGCGCGTTCGGATGCTATAGGCACTGGAAGCGCGTCTGATGGCAATGGCAAAGCGTCGATGCTTCGAAATCCAGCGGGCGTGGCCCGCTCGCCGCTACTTGGGCTGCGTGTCGCCCGGCTCCCCGGGGGCGGGCTCGGAGAATTCCTTCAATTCCTGCTGTAGCCGCCGCTCCTCGACGCGGGGGTTGAGCTCCGTGCTGTAATAGAGCGCCGAGAGGACGGTTTGCCCGCTCTTGCCTTCGAGCGTGAGGAATATTTCCGTCCCCGGCTCGCGCCACGCCGCCTGGAGAAGGAGCGCGCCTTCTGCGACGGCCTTGCCGTATCCCTCGGGCCCAGTCTGCGAGGCATCGTCCTTCCAGTAGGCGTCCTCGAGTGCGGGCGCTCCGTACTCTTCCGTGAGCGCGGCCTTCACCGTCTCGTAATTCTTCGCGTACTGCGCCGGGTCGTCGTACTGCACGGTGACTGCATATCCGCCGAGGACGAGCTTGTCGTCCGTGAACATGTACCCGATTTCGGCGTCGAGCTCGCCGAGCTTGCCGTTATACGTCAGGGCGAAGTCGTACGGAGGGACCGGCCCCTCGCCCGTGGGGATGGAGTTTTCCGTCAGCTTCACCTGCGCGGGCGACATGCCCCAGCGCGTCTTCCGGAAGTCGTGGGTGCGTGTCTGGGCAGGGGCGTCGTGCCGTGCGGCGAGGAGGGTAAGGATAACGGCCGTCAAAAACAGGAGCGGCTTGAGGGCAGTGAGCTTCGTATGCATAGAAGTGAAAGTATACACGGCGGGTTCGGACTCGACGTGTGGTGATTGTAGTGAAGTTTTACGATGTATCAAGTTCTGAGACTATAACCACCTGAAGTGCGGCTGGTGGTAATGGCCGAGCGCTGCCACTTCGAATGTCAACGGACACGGGCCGCCGGTGTCGAAGGGGAAGTTCTGAGCTAGCTGGTAATGGTAGTGCAAGTGTTTTCTACTTTTCCTTGATGAAAAGTAGCAAAAATCACGGGACGGAGGAAAATTGTGCTAAAAATTTTCGTGTCTTCACTAAATCCTCAACCTCCCCCATCCCCTGTTCGGATTTTTAACGCTCATCCACTCGATTTTCTTAACGCCAATTTTCACGTCCCGGAGGGGTATTGCTGCGCCGCGAGCGGCTTGCAATATGATGGTTTATCCACCGACTTTGCATTTTCCGTCATTCTGAACTTGATTCAGAATCTCGTTTTTAAAAGTATTGACAGAAAAGGCGAAGGCATAAATCTCACGGGGTCTCCAGTAGCTGAAGGGGAAGTTCTGAGCTGGCTGGTAAGGGTGGTGCAAGTGTTTTCTACTTTTGCTTGATGAAAAGTAGCAAAAATCACGGCCCGGAGGGGTATTGCTGCGCTGCTTATGTAGCTTGCAATATTATGGGATTCGTAGGGTGGGGCGTGAACCTATAGTGGATAGGGAGCGGTGAGTGGTAATAGCAAGGCTGCTGCTACTTCGATTGTCAGCGGACACAGTCCGCCGAATTCCAGCGGGCGTGGCCCGCCGCGCCGTGTGTGCTATAATCTCGATTATGACCGGCGGGCTCAAAAGCGTATCTGCTTTAGTGGCGATCCTGGTTGTCCTCGCGTGCGCGGGTCTCGTGTCGTGCGACTCCGACATAAACAGGTGCTACGGGACCAACCTCGAAGCCGGGCCGTGTCCGGCCGAGACGATCATCTCGACCGGCGTTAACGACGGGCTTGCGTGCTACGAGTGCGTGGGCGAGGAGTCGGGCGAGTTCTTTAATCTCAGCTGGGCGTACGTTCCCCTGGGCGGTACGTCCAATCCCGGCGCATGGTTCAGTGTGCTGAACACTACGGCCGCCTGGCTCGCCGAATTCGCCGACTGCTCCACGATTTCGCTTTACGTCCCGGAGAAGGACCGGCTCGGGAGGTTCTTCAAGGGGGAATTCGCCGGAACGCTTTCAGACCTCGACCCGTTCCAGATAGACAGGCTGTCCATGATAATGGACATACCCGGGTACAGGACCGAGCCCGTGACCTGCAGGTTCTGCGCCGATTCGTCGCCTCCCGCGTGCTACCAGCCCGTGTACTACTATTGAGCCCGTCCGGCGTCGGGCGCTTTGAATTTCCAGGCTCGCCACTTTGAAAAACGCGCTGAATACACCCTCTCCCTTCGATGAAAGGAGAGGGCCCACCTTATTAAATTCGGTTGAAGGTCTTATTTACGGCATCTGGTCCTGTATGTCTATCTCTATGCGCCTGTTCTGGGCGCGTCCTTCCGGCGTGTCGTTAGGCGCGACCGGGTGATACTGCCCGAACGAAACGGCGGCCAGCATAGTCGGGTCGATGCCGTTTTCGGCGAGGTAGCGGACGACCGATATCGCGCGTCCCGCGGCGAGGTCCCAGTTCGTCGGGAATCGCGAGGCCAGCGGCTCCAGTATCCTGAGGTCGTCGGTGAATCCCTGTATGACGATGTACTTGCCCTGCGCCTGCTGGAGCGCGGGGATTATCCGGTCGAGCGTCTTCCTGCCCTCGGCGTGGAGCTCGTATCCGCCCTCGGAGAACAGTATCTCGTTCACGAGGGTGACCTGGAGCTGATCCTGGAGCTGCTGAATCTCCACCTGGTCGGCGGCTACCTGCGCCGCGAGCGCGGTGTTGAGCTCCTGGTAGACGGAGTTCATATAGGCAAGCTGCTGGTTCTCGGCCACCTGCTGGTTATAAGCCGACTGCGAAACGCATCCGGCGCCGAGCGCCAGAAGCGGAAGTAACAAAAACGCTGCGAATTTCATGTGACTCCTCCTTTGATTCACTTTGAGATCCCTTTGGGTTCGTGAACCACGAATGAATTTTAATGTCGTTAATTATTTGTTTCAACGAGAATTTTAACGGCCGAAAAGTATTCTACGACGGCAAGGGGCCGGTTTCTTCGAAGCCCGGAGCGGGGCTCCGTCCGGGGCCGCCGTCGTTTTTAAGACACGGCACGCCGCCGGGTTCCACGCCGTACGAAACTCCCTCGGCGAGGCTTGAATAGAACGATTCTCCGCTCTTGACATGAGACGACAGTCTCATTACAATACACATATCCTGATTAACACGAGGAGTGGGAACATGAAACTTGCGAAGGAAGATATGGACCGCATGATGGACGAGCATTTCGGCTACGAGGCGGCGGACAACGTGGAAGGGGTGCTTTCCACTCTGACGCCCGACGTGATACACGACATCGTAGGGATGCCGACAGGGCCGACGTATGGCCCCGAGAACGCGAGGCCGTTCTACGTGAACCTTTTCGCCGACCTTTCCGACGGCAAGGTCACGTGCCTTAGAAGACTTTACGGCGACAATTTTCTCGTCGACGAATCGATGTGGGAAGGCAAGGCTCCGGGCACTCCGTTCGGCGTGCCGGGCAACGGGCGGCCGCTCAGGTTCCGCCTCCTGCACGTCACCGAGTTTTCGGACGACTGCATGATAAAGCGGGAGAACGTCTGGATAGACCTCGCCACGATACTCCAGCAGCTGAAGTAATGAAGGGGACGAATATGGAAAGCAAGGGACGCGTAAACCAGCGGGCGAGGACGAGAAACGACATCCTCCTCGCCGCTGCCCGTCTGCTCGGAGAGGGCAGGTCTCCGACAATGGAGGATGTCGCCGCCGAGGCGATGGTGTCGCGCGCGACGGCCTACAGGTACTTCCCCTCGATGGAGGCGCTCCTCGTCGAGGCCCCGATACACGGCAAGGTGCCCGACCCCGGCGAGATATTCGCCGGCGGGCAGCCCGAAGGCCCGGAAGACAGGGCCGACGCCGCGGAGGCCGCGCTCCACGATATGGTCTACGCCAACGAGCTTCAGCTCCGCGCGCTGATGCTGAACTCCCTCAAGCTGTCGCTCGCCGACGGAGCCGGCGGTGTTCCCGTCAGGCAGAGCCGGAGGATGGGGTTCATCGAGGCCGCGCTCGAACCCGCCCGCGCGAAGCTGGGCAAGAGGGGCTACAAGAGGCTCTCGGCCGCGCTCTGCCTGTTCTTCGGGCCGGAAGCGATGGTCGTCTTTAAGGATGTCCTGCCTCTCGGCAAGGAGGAGGCGAGGAAGGTGAAGAGCTGGGGTGTCAGGGCGCTCGTCCGGGCGGCGCTGGACGCGCCCGAAAACGGTACGCAGCCCGAGAAAGGGAAGGGCAAGAAGAACGGGAAGCGTAAATAATAGTCCTTGTCTCCTCGACGGAGGGGAGTGCGGCAGGAGATATTGGCAAGATGTTGCTACTTCGAATGTTTACTGCTGGGAGTTTCCATTAGCTGAAAGGGGAAGTTCTATGCTTAACTGGTAAGGTCGGTATAAGGCTTTCTACTTTTGACTGACCACACACGCATGTGTGTTTCTCGGCGTAGCAGATTCGAAGCACCTTAAGCGCGGTTGGAGCAATGGCGAAGCGTTGCCACTTCGATTGTTTACGACTGAGAGTCTCCAGGAGCTGAAGGGGAAGTTCTGAGCTAGCTGGTAAGGGCGGTGCAGGTGTTCTCTACTTTTCCTTGATGAAAAGTAGCAAAAATCACGGGCCGGGAAAAATTCTGCTAAAAATCATCGTTCCTTCGCTAAATCCTCCACCGGCCCACAGCCCCACATCGGATTTTTAACGCTCAT
>JADLGH010000078.1 GCA_020849425.1 Candidatus Dadabacteria bacterium | reverse complement strand
GTCGTGAATCTCGAATGCCAGGTCTTTTCTGGAATTCGATGAAGACGCGTCCACGGGATCGAGGATCTTGAGCTCGGCGTCTATGGATTTGACGGTCAGAAGGGTGTCGGCATGCGTGAAGAATTCCATGTCGCCGTAATAATAGACGAGGTCTCTATTGTGGCGCCCGATTTCCTCTCCGTTTATTTTCGTGTACCTGATGCAGACTGGCAAAATTTCCACCCCGGCTTTTTGCGCGACGCTTAGAAGGGGGACTTTAAACGGCAGCACCTGCTCTCCGCTGGACGTGGTCCCTTCGGGAAACAGCACGACGTTCAGGCCCAGTTTGAGTATATCCGCTATGGATTCTATTTCCGACCGCAGGTTGGTCCTGTTCCTCCTTTCCACGAAGAACCCGCCGCTGAGCTCGGTGGCCCTGCCGAGGAGGAAAGTTTCCTTTACCTCGTCGACGCTCGCTATAAAGCAGGCCGGAAACTCCGAAAACAACAGGAATATATCGAGATAGGACAGATGGTTTGACAGTATTAAATAAGCTTTCTCTTCGGAATAACCGCTCCCGCTTTTATCTATGCGGGCAGTGACTCCGAAGTTTTTCTTCATGAGCTTCGAGAAAAAAGATGTCAGCCTCATACGAGTGTAGAGATTATTTTTTCTGTCGCGGAGGATCTTCCTAACTACCGTGGTACTGATCAGAAATGACGAGACTATGCCAAAGAAAAAGAATTTCTTTACCAGCTTTCTAATCGTTTGCTCCCTTGTACCTCTTTTCAAATGATTTTGAAAGGAGCTCGAGGTCGAGCACCGTAAAGAAGTCTGCGCACTTGAACTTCATGTCGAGGGCCGGCTCGCCGCATATGACCGAGCCCGCCTTGAGATAGCTCTTTAAAAGGGGAGGTATGAATTCCTCTATGGATTCGGTCTTGATGCCGAACTTGTCGAAGGCGTTTATGTAGTGGTCGAGCTCCTTGATTCTGTGCTTCTCGTTTGGGAAAACCCTGAAGTCTTCCGGAGATAGGTAAAGCTCCTTGATGTATTTGTATATAAGGCTTATCTCGACTGCGCTGGTCGTCCCTATGCTGGAGCAGCCGAAGAGGTATTTCGCTTTTATCGTCCTGAAGTATTCCGTGAGACCTTTCCAGAGTAGCGCTATGCCGGTGCCGTTCCTGTAGTCCTTGTGGACGCACGCCCTCCCGAGCTCGAGCTTTACGCCCGGGGCGTTTTTTATCTGCTCGATGTCGAATTCCGATTCCGAGTAGAACTTGTCCGAGAACGTGGACGATATGAACCTGTACGTCCCGATGACCATGTTCTGCTTCTTGTCGAGTATGATGAGATGGTCGCAGATGGAATCGAACTTGTCTATGTCCGTCCTGCTGAAGTTGTCCCTGTTCAGCGTCTCCCTGTAGAAGACCTCGTATCTGAGGTCGAGGGCCTGCCCGAGCTCGGACATATTTTCGACGGTTTTGATTACGAAGCGGTTACTCTCTATGTGGATAGGGACCTTGGTCCGGAACTGTCTCAGCTTCCACTTGAACGCGCTACCGAGCACGTTGGAGCCTGTGACGGTATTCCTGAACGACGTGATTTTTTTCTCTCTCATTCGATTTATCTCCGGTGAGCTTTCTAACAGTTATATAACATAGTATTGTTTGGTTTTGACTAATCAGCTGTTAATTCACCGTTTACAAAACGTATCCATTATATCTAAAAACGGGGTATAAAGTCCAGATTCGGACGGGGGGCGAGTTGCCCGGCAAGTTTGACATTTCCTCTAAATATTCCCTTAATAAAACCGAATTACAATACTTCGCAGAAATAACGTCGCCGTATGTGTAAAAGTACACTGCCGGCTCTTGCGGATCGCAGGCCGCGGCATGCCTTTCGGGCCCCGGGGCCGCGCCGCCGGAGACGGCGCGAGCTTGGAATAAATTTCACGATGGAATATAATTTGATTTCTCTTGCAGGCGGGGCCGTTTCGTTTAAAAAGCCGATCGCGAGGCCGGCAGCGGGGGGCGGCGGGAACCGGTGCGGCGCGGCCTTCTGCGGCCGACTTCGCGCGAACGCCGGCGGAGAGGCATGACATGAAAGTACTGTTCGGCATACAGGGCACGGGCAACGGCCACATCTCCCGCTCGCGCGAGCTGCTCCGGTACCTGAGCAAGCGAGCGAGCGTAGATATCCTTCTCAGCGGGTACCATCACGAGGTGGACATCGGGTTCGAGGTGAAATACAACCTCCCCGGCCTCGGGTTCACGTTCGGCAAGAAGGGCGGGATAGATTACGTCCATTCGCTCCGGAATTTCAGTCCCGGAAAGCTGATTTCCGATATATACGGCCTCCCGGTCGAAAAGTACGACCTAGTCCTTACGGACTTCGAGCCGGTCACGGCGTGGGCCGCACGCGTCAAGCGCCGCCCGTCTGTCGCCATATCGCACCAGGCGGCGTTCCTTTCCCCGAAGATCCCGCGGCCCCCGGAAGGCCGCAGCCGCTTTCAGGAAAAGGTGCTCGAATGGTACGCCCCCTCCCCCGTACTCATAGGGCTTCACTTCGACCGCTACGACGATTTCATATTCACGCCTATCATACGGGAAGAGATAAGAAAGCAGGATCCCCGGAACGGCGGGCACTATACCGTTTATCTCCCGTCCTACGATTACGCCAGGGTATCCGGGATACTGAAAAAGATAGACGTCAGGTGGGAAGTCTTTTCGAAGCACCACAAGGGGGAGGCGTTTAAGGACGGCAACGTTACCGTCTACCCCGTCGGCAACGCCGAATTCGCGAGGAGCCTCGTCGCGTGCGAGGGCATACTCTGTAACGCCGGTTTCGAAACCCCGGCCGAGGCGCTTTATCTCGGGAAGAAGATAATGGTCATACCGATGAAGGGCCAGTACGAGCAGCAGTGTAACGCCGAGGCGCTCGGGAGGATGGGCGTCCCCGTGATAAGAAGGGTCGACGCCGGGTTCGTAAACATACTTTCGGACTGGGTTAATTCCGGGCACTCGTACAGGCCGGATTACACGAACAACCTTCCGGAGATCGTCGACAGGATACTCGAAAGCGGCAGGGATGCGGGCGGCGCGCCGGAGCTCATCCCCGAAAGAGGCCCGGGTGAAGACAGGCCCCTCGGCCAGCCGGAATAGGTATTCCGGCTTCCGCGCCTGCCGTCACTGACCCCCGGGTTTATTACTGCCTCGTTTCTTTGGCTTTCGTTACGAGCGAAAGGTTGACAAGCTTTTCAGCGACGTTCTTGTAGATCTCGCCTATCCTGAGGAGGTTTATAACCTCGTCCATGTTGTGCCAGTCCTGAACGAGGTAGGTGAGAAGCACCCTCTTGTGCTGGTCCTCTATCGATTCGATAAGAAGGCAATCCTCTTCGAGCTTCTTCGTATCGGGCATCCCGCTCTTCCCGTATTCGATGAGGGCTATGAGGTGCGGCAGGAGAATGTCCAGCATCTGTTTCGTGTCGAACTCCCGGCAGACGGGCTTTTTCGACTTCATGTTCTCCATCAGCTGAACGGAATAATTGAACTTCTGTATGATCGAGAGCATAAGCTTGAGCACCGCGACGCCCTCGGGATTTTTATGTTTTTTGCTTTTTTCCAGCTCGTGCTCGAGCCTGAGCTTAAGGTGTATCAGGTCGTTTCTGAGAGATACGAGATCGCTTTCGTTTCGCGAGTCGATGTAATTCTGCGACTTCGAAACAAGCCTCTCGAACTTGCTCTCTATGAGCAGCTTTTCCAGATCGTCGGTCTCCATGATTTCTCCTTGGGATCTTTTAATTGGCTGTGGGTAGTGTATACGTGAAGTGTTAAGACTATGTTAAGAACGTGTTAAGAGATACGACCCTCTACGGTGTCCGGAAATCGGCCTCTAAAAACTCGTTTTTGTGTCTTCAGGGCGCTCAAGCCAGGTGGCCGACGAACTGCTCGGCTATGGAGTCCCAGCTCTTCGTCCGCGCATATTCGAGCGCGCCCGCCGAGACGTCTTCGAGGTTCCCGAATGCATTCCCGACGCACTCCTCGAGGTTGTCCCCGAGATACCCCGTGACCCCGTGTTTCACTATATCGCTCGGGCTCGGCACGTCGTAGGCGGCGACGGGGAGCCCGCACGCCATCGCCTCCAGTATGACGAGCCCGAACGTATCGAGCCTGCTCGGGAAGACGAAAACGTCGGCCATTGCGTACATGCGCCTGAGCTCGCCGTGGGGCACGGGGCCTGTGAACTCGACGTCCGTGTATTTCGCCCGGAGCGTATCCAGGTATGGCCCCCCGCCGACGAGAATCTTCCTGTATCCACGAATCCTGCAGAAATCGTCGAGGTTCTTGTCCTTACTGACCCGCCCGACCGTGATAATGGTTTTCACGCCGCGCGGCTTCTCGCCGCTTTCAGGATAGAAGAGCCCCGTGTCGACGCCGCGTCCCCACACCATGCAGTTACTGAGGCCGAGCTGCCTCGTTATGCTCCTCGTCGTGACCAGCACCCTCCGGCTGGACATGTGAAACCACCTTACATAAGCCCACGTCAGGAACGCCGGCACCCCGTAGAGGAGCCATCCGTAGTCGGCGAGCCGCGTGTGGTAAGAGGTGTTGTAGACTATCCCGTTCTTCCTGCAGAGCTGCCTTGCGGCGAGCCCGAGCGGGCCCTCGGTGGCTATGTGCACCCTGCCCGGCGGATGCGCATCGAAGTATCTCGCAGCCAGGTCGGCGGCATTCTTCACTATCGGTATGTCGTGTATCCGAAGGGACAGGGGCTCCGAGCCCTCGACGTAGGGGTTCAATACGGTTATGTCGTGCTCTCTCCGGATGAGGCCCGTTATATAGGAGAGCGTATTCGCGACGCCGTTTATCTGGGGCGGCCACGCATCTGTAACGAGCAGGATCTTCATGGAACTGTCCTCCGGTCGAAAGCCTCCCCCGGCTCTCCGGACGGATTTATATGGACAGCGAGCCGGTAATGTAGAGAATCCCCATTACGGTGACGGCGCCGAGGAAGCTCCCGGCGATGGTCTGGTACAGCGTGTGCCTTCCGAGCCTTATCCTCGACCACGCTACGACCGGGATAATCAATGTGAGCGGTATCATCGGCTCCCCGTAGAGCGCTATCGCCAGGAACGAGAGCCCGGCCGCCGACGTACAGTGACCGCTGATTTTCCATCTGAGCGTGATGAGAAATACGATCAGTATCTGGATGAGTGCAATGCCCGTTACGATGATCATCAGCCCCGGCGCGTTCAGAAGATAGGTGACGACGAAAACGAGGGCGGCGTATGTAAATATCACGAGCAGGGGCTTTGCCCGCTCTTCACGTCTGCTCAGGTGGAAATCGCTTACCGCGCCCGAACGGACGAGGGAGAGTATGTAGAGCGTGGGCGGTATGATGAGAAGCGCGATGAACACGAATATCCACCACAGGGAGGAATCGGCCTTCGCGGCGTGGGCGGTTACCACGATGCATGCAAGCGCTATGAGCGGCGGGCTCAGGACGTTCGAGATGATGCGCGCCGACCTGTCCCGCCATCCCTCGGGGATGACTATCGGCTCGGCGGACTGCTGGTATAATTTTTTGTCAGTTTCCATTTCGGAGCTCCGTGTCCGAATCGTACCCGCGCCAGTATCCCCAATCCCTGCCGCGCCATCTGTCCGGTATCAGTCCAAAGTATAGCGCAGTGCATCTCGTAAGAGAATGAAGCGTTTTCTTCGTCCTGCCCATCTCGACGCGCCTGTGATCCTTCGCGTAAACGACAAGGTCGAACGTGAAATGCGCCGTGAACCCCGCGCGCTTCACCCGCCATGCGAGCTCAGAGTCCTCGTTGCACGCGAGCGCGGCGTCGAATCCCCCGGATTCGATATAGGCTTCCCTGCGTATGATGAAGTTCGACCCTGAGGCAGCCGGAACACCCAACCGGTGTATCAGGAATTGTCCGTAAGCAAACCATTTGTAGTAGCCCGTATGTTTGTCGCGGGATAGCTTCGGCCCGTAAATCAAATCGTATTCTTCGAGCTCCCGGAGATTCCGGAAATATTCCTCCGAGAATACGATGTCCGCATCCGTGAAGAGAAGCCAAGGGGTATTCGCCGCGTCGGCCCCTGCCAGTCGCGCTTCCGTTACGGTGCCCGGATACCTGATGATTGTAGTATAATCCGGTCTCGTGGAAGAAACAATATCGGGCGTCGAATCCGTGCTGGCGTCGACGACCACGAGCCTTATCCCTTCCGGTACCGAGCGGAGGAAATTCTCTATATTCCTCTCTTCGTTTCTCGTGGGAACGACGACAGTCAAATCGCCGGGGTGAATCGTCATTACGAAAATATATTAGTGGCGGCGTGTTAAGGGGCTTTTAACGAAGCGTGAATGTGCAGTTAATAGGGCGGCCCGGGGTGGTGGAGCCTGCGGGCTCGCTCGCGGGCCCGTCCGGGGTTCCGCGGCGCTCGTTCGGGCCCGTCATTTCTTTCCGTCTCTCGCCGGCTTCTCGAAGGTTACCCTGAGCTCTCCGCCCTCGAGGCTCGCCTTCTCGACGTTGAGCTTGGCCAGAAAGCCGGGGAGGAATATATTCCTTCTCTGGTTCTCTATCTGTATCGTAAGCTCGTCCGCCACCTGGTGGAGCTTGACCTCGTCCTTCCCCACGAAGGGAAGCTTCAATATGAGATTGTAAACCCCCTTCTCCTTCACTATCTCGTAGGGCTTTATGTTCGAGAATATCGACACGGGGTCCTTGCCGCCGAAAAGCGAATCGCCGAATTCGAGGAGAGCGTCCGTGCCCATGACCTCTCTTTGATGGAGCGGCGCCTCGAATATCGGGACGGAGCTGAAGAGATGCTCGACCTCTTTTCTGTATTCGGCCTGCGATTCCCGCCACTGCCTGAAGAAAGGGTGGTCTATGTGTGCCGGCATCGTCCTGTTGACGATGACGGAGTCTACGTTGTAGCCGTAGAGGCTGAGGTACGTGTAGGCCCTCTGGGTTTCCTTTATCACCATCTTTTCGAGGTTCGTGACGAGCCTGATGCTCGTTACGTCGGAATTGGAAAATATCTTGTGTATCGAGTTCAGCCTGTCGAAGAGGTCTTCTATGGCGACGTAGGTTTCCTCCTCGGGGAGCGGCATGTCGGACACGACCTTGACGGCCGGCCTTACGACCTTGAGCAGCTTCCTTTCTATCGGGAAAACCTTGACTATCCACCACCTGGCCACGTCGGGCAGGGACAGGAGCCTTAAAGTTTCGCCCGTGGGCGCGCTGTCCACGATTATGACGTCGTAATCGTTGTCGGTGTAGTGGCTGTGGACCCAGAGGAAGCACGAAACCTCTTCCATGCCGGGGAATATGCTGAACTCCTCGGCGAGAATGTCGTCCACCTTCATCCAGTTAAAGAGCGACTGTATGTACCCCGTGAGCTTTCCCCAGTATTTGTCTACGGAGTAAAAGACGTCTATCTCCTGGGCGTAGAGATTCTTCATTATCTTCTTCGGCTCGGGGCCTATTTCCCGGTCGAAGGAATCCCGGAGGCTGTGCGCGGGGTCGGTGGATATCACGAGCGCCTTGTAGCCTTTTTTGGCCGCCTGGAGCGCCGTCGCGGCCGCCGTGGTCGTCTTGCCGACGCCGCCCTTTCCCGTATAGAGAATTATTCTCGCCATGTTACATCCTCTTTAAAATCTTCCGTATAATACTACCTGACGCCTCCTTGACAGGAGTCGATGAAAGCATAATATATACGTGAATCAATAAAGATGGGGGTAACCCGAATGAGCGACGAAAGGGATTCCGCAAAAGTACGCACGGTGAACAATTACGAGGGCCTCTTCACGATACTGGCCTCGGCCATTACCGTGGCCACGATCCTCCTTTTCATCGGCGGCATATACTTCTCGTTCATAAACCCCTCTTTCTAACCCGTTCCGGGCTGGGTAGCCCCGCCAATAGGGATGGATTGCCGGCCCGAACGGCGGCTCCGAATTCCCGGGATGTACGATCCTGTAACCCCGTTAGTGCGTAACTCCGTTTCTCTGTTCATATATGCGATTTCGGACGCCGTACTTTGTCCGCCGACGGTAAAGTGATATAATGGGTTTGGGGTGAAAGATATGAGCGAAGACGTTTCTTACAGCGGAGAACCTGCGAGTCCCCGGCCTCCTCGCGAGAGCCTGGCGAAGGCAATCGGCACCGACGAGGCCATACTGATGACCCTCATAGCCCTGTCGGCCATAGGCATAGGCGTCACTAATTTCGAGCCCGTAAAGAGCTTTTGGTACTGGGCGTGCATGGCCCCGGTATTCGGCCTCGTGAGCCTTTATACGGGATGGTCCAAGGCCAGGAGAAGGGGAGAGGGCGTGTCCCGGATTATACGTGTCCAGGTACTTCACTGGGCCGGGCTCTTCGCGGCGATAGCGCTCATATATCTCCTTTACGAGCCTGCGGGGCGTATAAACAACAACCAGCTCGCCATACTCTGCCTCCTGGCGCTTGCGCTGGCGACGTTCCTGGCCGGCGTCCACCTCGACTGGCGGTTCATGCTGGTCGGCATAGTCTTAGGCGCGTGCGTCGCCGGGGCGGCTTTCGTCGAGCAGTTCATATGGATGATTATCATCCCGATCGCCGTCGTGATATTCCTGGCCGTCTTCTGGTGGAAACGGAAGGTCTGAGGCCCCGCCGCGCCCCCGTGTTCGAGCATTGACGCCGCGGCCCGCTCAAGTCCGGCGTGCTTTTTCCCTATCCGGCCGCCTTCTCCGCGCCGTCCTCGTCCGCCCCGGCCGCTGGAATCATGCCGCCGTACTTCTCCCCCCACTCGTGCATTTCGAGGAGTATGCTCTTAAGCGACGCGCCCAGGGGCGAAAGGCTGTATTCCACGCGGGGAGGTATCTCGCCGTAGTCCTCGCGGAGAACAATACCCTGCCTTTCCATCTCGCGGAGCTGTTTGGCGAGGGTGCGGTGCGAGATGCCGCCGAGCTCCCTTTGCAGCCGGTTGAATCTCCTCTTCCCCTGGAGGAGATAGTAGATAATCATCACCTTCCACTTGCCGGCTATTACGTCCAGAGTCGTTTCCACCGGGCAGAAAACATAATCCTTCGCCACGTCTCGTCCCTCCTGCGTGAGCGGTATCCTGAATGTCCGTACTTGCAGATTTATCGTACATGCCTAAATTATCACAAAGCCGCCCGAAGTAAAGCGTTAATACGGGCGCTTTAATACAAATTTTTACGGAGGTTTCAAATGACAGCCAAGAACGTAACCCGCATTGCCCGCGACACGGGACGACACTGGGTAGGGGACGGCTTTCAGGTGAGCACGATGCTCTCCTATAACATGGGGCCCGAAATAAGCCCGTTTCTCCTTCTCGATTACGCTGGCCCGTCGGAGTTCCCCCCGTCTGACGCCCCGCGCGGCGTCGAGCGCCATCCTCACAGGGGATTCGAGACGGTTACTATAGTTTACGAGGGCGAGGTCGAGCACGGCGACAACGCCGGCCACTCGGGCAAAATAGGCCGGGGCGACGTTCAGTGGATGACGGCCGGGCGCGGAATCCTCCACGTCGAGAAGCACGGGCGCGAATTCAGCAGGAGGGGAGGGACGCTCGAGATGATTCAGCTGTGGGTGAACCTGCCCGCCAGGCACAAGATGACGGAGCCGGGCTACCAGGAGATACTCGATAAAGATATCCCGGTGGTCGAGCTCGAAGGCGGAGCGGGCGAGATACGGGTCATAGCGGGCGAGCTCGGCGGCACGCGCGGCCCTGCGCGGACGTTCACGCCGGTAAACGTGTGGGACGCGAGGCTAGGGGGCGGGAAGGGCGCCGTCTTCGAAATCCCGGACGGCTTCAGTGCTTTCACGCTGGTTCTTAAGGGCGGCATCGTAGTGAACGGCGCGGAAGAGATAGGCGAAAGAGAGCTCGCGTTCTTTACGAGGGAAGGGGATACGATAACAGTCGAAGCGGACCGGGACTCGACGCTTCTTATACTGGCCGGCGAGCCGATAGACGAGCCTGTGGTAGGCCAGGGCCCGTTCGTCATGAATACGCACGAGGAAATTCGGCGTGCGATCGACGACTATAGAGCGGGCAGGTTTTAACGGTGTGAGCGTTACGGCATGCGCTTCGTCTCCTCGGCGAGTGACATGGGGAAGGAAACCCCCCCCAGTCCGCACACCGTCCCGCGGACTCTTCCGCTTTACGCGTTCTCTTTTTGAAAGGACGGAATCACGCATCGATTCGATATTCGTATTTTTCTCTTTTGTATTGATTTTTACAGTGCGTTTCTGTAGTATTCACGAAAACACTCACTTTAAAGGAGAGGGAGATGGCAGAAAAGAAGCCCATGACCAAGTCTCAGTTGGCAAATCACGTTGCAGAGCTGGCTGGTGTTACCAAGAAGGTCGCCGGTGAAATTCTGGACGAACTGGCCGCGGTTGCTTACAGGGAAGCCAAGAAGAATAAGCAATTCACGATTCCCGGGATAGGGAAACTCGTTCTCGACAACAGGAAGGCGAGGGTCGGCAGAAACCCGGCTACCGGGGACGAGATAAAGATACCGGCCAAGAAAGTTGTGAAGTTCCGAGTAGCCAAAGCCTGCAAGGACGCCGTTCTCGGATAGTAACAGCCAACTCCAGACTCCGGCAGTACCAGATAATTATATCATTCGGATATCGGGTTAACCTTAAGGGATAACGTGCGTTATCCCTTAAGGTAGACTTGCCCTTTTTGGCGCCTTTCGCAGAAAATTTCTTATCAACAGTTGTAAATAATCACAAACAATTTTTTTTCAGCTGTATAATTCCTTGGTAGCCGGTAAATATATAGTTAAAGAAACCGGCCGAGCCGTCCTTGTAAACGGGACAACCTGAACGCTCGACGAGGGGCTGAAATGGCTAAGGTACTCCTTATAGAAGACGAAGAATCCCTGCGGAATCTCTACACCAGAATCCTGAGCTCGAGGAACTACACGGTCGAAACGGCCGTCGACGGCGAAGACGCCCTGCTCAAGCTCCCCACATTTACGCCCGACGTTATAGTGCTCGACATCGTCATGCCCGGATACAACGGCATGGAGCTGCTGAAGGTGCTCAAGAATGACGACCGGCACAGAAGGATACCCGTCGTGATGCTGACTGCCTTGTCCGAGATGAAGAAGATTACGGAGTGTCTGGAAATGGGCGCTGTGGGTTATATAACGAAGGACAGCACCGTCGAGGACATAGCCCACAGGCTCAATCTTATCCTGGAATCTTTCAATATCAAACAGATTTCCTGAGCCCCGAAATCCTGTCGAAGATGATCCCGGCGATCTCTTTTTTCGTAGCGAGCGGGAGCTCTTCCGTCGCGCCCGAAGCGAACAGGAGGCACACTTCGTTCGTGTCCGCCTCGAAGCCGGCCCCCGGCGCGGCGACGTTGTTCGCGACTATCATGTCGGCGTTCTTTTCCCTGAGCTTGACGGCGGCATTCGCCATGAGGTCTTCCGTTTCGGCCGCGAACCCGACGACCAACTGCTGCTTCTTCCTTTCGCCTATTTCCTTTAATATATCCCTTGTCCGCCGGAGAGTGAGGTTGAGCTCGCCGCCGGTCTTCTTGATCTTCACGCCGGCTTTCGACTCCGGCGCGTAATCCCCGACGGCCGCGGCCTTGATCACAAGCGTCGCCCAGTCGAGGCGCTCCATCACGGCGGCGTGCATGTCGTCCGCGCCCTCGACGCTGACGAGCGTAACGCCCCTCGGCGGCGGGAGCGGGCTCTTTCCCGAAACCAGCACGACCTCGGCGCCCCTCATCCGCGCCTCTTCGGCGAGGGCGTATCCCATCTTGCCGCTCGACGGGTTGGATATGAACCTTACGGGGTCTATGTACTCCCTCGTCGCCCCCGCGGTTACGAGCACCTTCTCGCGCGCCATGTCTTTCGGCGTGAGCGCGGATTCCACCTCGCTCATTATGTCGCCGGTGTCGGGGAGCCTGCCCCTCCCTTCCCAGCCGCAGGCCAGAAATCCCTCGGACGGCTCGACGATCGTGACGCCCCTTTCTTTGAGCTTCCGGATGTTGTCCTGAACTGCCCCGTTGTTGTACATGTTGACGTTCATCGCCGGGCAGACGATCACCGGGGCGAGGGTCGCCAGGACGAGCGTCGCCGGAAGCGAGTCGGCTATACCGGCGGCCATCTTTCCTACGAAGCTGGCAGTGGCCGGGGCTATGACGACGAGGTCCGCCCTGTCGGCGAGGCTTATGTGCCCTATCTCGGATTCCCACACGGGGTCGAAGGGCCGCGTCGCGACTTTATTTCCCGAGAGCGTCTGGAGCGTAAGCGGGGTGACGAATTCCATGGCGTTTCCGGTCATTACGACTTCGACGGACGCCCCCTCCTTGACGAGCGCCCTCACGAGCTCGCACGCCTTGTACGCAGCTATTCCCCCGGTAACCCCGAGAATGATATTTTTCCCTCTGATTACGGACATTTATCTCCCCCGTGGACGAGATTGCCATGCCTGACGAAGAATTCTTCCGGACGGCCATGTAATTATAAGCGGCATAGCATATTTACACAATTCACCGTTCGGTCTTGACTATTCATTTATCAGCGTATACATAATAAAGTGTGAAAAGGGGGTGCGCCACGGATAATATCGATGATCACGAGGGCGAAAGGCCTCAATCGGCGGAGCTTCCCACGCTGGACGGTTTCAGGGAATGCACCTGTTTTAACCTCAGGAAGGGCATGCGCGTCGTAACGCAGCTCTTCGACAATGCAATGAGATCGATTAACATCAGGGGCACGCAGTACACGCTCCTCGTTCTCGTTCTCGCCCTCGGTCCCATAAGCGTAAGCAAGCTTGCCGAGGAAATGGTAACGGATAGAACCACCCTTTCCCGTAATCTCGAGCCCATGCGAAGGAACGGCCTCATCAAGATCGGACGCGGTGAGGACCGGAGGACCCGAATTGTAAAGATTACGGACTCGGGGCGGAAGAAGCTGGAAGAGGCCTACCCCATTTGGCGGAAGACCCAGGAAGATTTAAAAACGAAGATCGGCCTCGGCAGCTGGGCTTCCATGATGACCAACCTTTCAGAGCTTGTAAACCGAATACGGCTGTAGTGTCTTTGATTCATCGCCGCGTTTTTCGGTTTTCAGGCTCCTCTCGATAATGCAAGCAGGCTCAATCCCTGTAATTTCCTCTCATGCAGGTAAAATAAGTTAGCTCCGCGTTTTCGGAGAGGGGGGAATCTCTACTCCGGGCCGCCGTTCCCGGGCCGTATGCCCGGCCTTGCCGGCGAGGAGAAGACCCTGTGACATATGAATCCGGCGGCGGTATCGGCCGGGAGATATGAAGCTCATCTTTTAAAAGGCGAGAAGCTGTTAAGTGCCCAAAAAAAATCTCGTAGATAAAACCGTCATCGACAGCGTCGCAGTCGTCCACTCCCTTGCAAGGGGCGAAGGGAAGTGGGTCCTTCTCGTCACGATACTCGGGTCGGGCATGGCGTTCATAGACAGCACGGCGATGAACGTAGTCCTCCCGGTCCTTCAGCTCGAGCTCAACGCCACGATCCCGCAGATGCAGTGGATAGTGGAAGCCTACGCGATATTCATGTCCTCGCTCATGCTCCTCGGCGGCGCGCTCGGGGACAAGTTCGGCAGGAAGCGCATGTTCGCCGTCGGCGTCGTTATATTTTCGCTGGCCTCGATATGGTGCGGCGTTGCGCCGGGCACTGGGCACCTGATCGTCGCGCGCGCCTTCCAGGGCGTCGGCGGGGCGCTCCTCGTCCCGGGGAGTCTCGCCATAGTGAACGTTTCCTTCAGCGAGAAGGAAAGGGGGAGGGCCATAGGGACCTGGTCCGCGTTCACGGCCATAACCACGGCGCTCGGGCCGATTCTCGGCGGGTGGCTCGCTCAGAACCTATCCTGGCGCCTGGTATTTTTTATTAATGTCCCGCTCAGCATAGTCGTTCTGGCCGCGCTCTTCTTCAGGATACCGGAAACCAAGAAGGATAACGGCGAGGGCAAGCTCGACCTCCCGGGCTCGCTCTTCGCGACGCTCAGCCTGGGCTGTATAGTCTACGCGCTGATCGAATCGGGTAATTCCGGCTTCGGCCATCCGAAGGTCATAGTGCCGTTCGTTGCCGGCGGGCTGTCCCTCGTAGCATTCCTCTACCACGAATACAGGACGCCTTCGCCGATGATGCCGCTCAGCCTGTTCCGCTCGATGACCTTCAGCGGGGCGAACATCGTATCGGCTCTTTTCTGGGCCGCGTGGGTCGGCGGCATATTCTTCGTCCCGTTTAACCTCATACAGATACAGGGCTATACGGCGGCGGGCGTCGGCATAGCGTTCATACCGCTCGTCCTGGCTCTATTCCTCTTCTCCAGATGGGCGGGCGGGCTGGTCGGGAATTACGGCGCGCGGCCGCCTATAATCGCGGGCACGTTCCTCGCGGGCGTCGGCTGCCTTCTATTCACCCGCCCCGACATAGGCGGCAGCTACTGGACGACGTTCTTCCCCGCCATAGTCACCCTCGGCGTCGGTATGGCGGTAACGATCTCGCCGCTTACGACGGCGGTCATGAGCTCCGTCAATATGGAGCATTCGGGCATCGCGTCGGCCATAAACAACACGGTCGGAAGGATAGCGGGCCTTCTTTCCATCGCCATACTGGGCGTCTTCGCCCTTTCCACGTTCAATAACAACCTCGACCGCGAGCTTGCCGTCATGAATCTCCAGCCGGACACCGTGCAAGCCATCGATTCACAGCGCATAAAGCTTGCCGCTATCGATATCCCGGAGGATCTCCCCGCCGGCACGAAAATAGAGCTCAGGCGCGTGATATCGGAATCCTTTCTCGGCACCTTCAGGACGATGATGGAGATTTCGGCCGCCCTCCTTTTCGCGGGCTCCATCGTATCGTGGCTGACCATAGGAAGGCTGAAGCCCGGCTAAAGCCCCTTCCGGCTCTCGTGCCGGCGGCTTCTTCCTTATTATTTTAAGATTTTGAATCCAAACGGTGTTCGAAAGCATACAAACCTCCTGCGAGAGCCATAATGTACGTACGCGGATCTGTATAATATGTTATTGATTCTTCTATCCCGTATTCGTTAAACTTATTATTCTGGAGGCGTTACAAAAACCGTTCCAGGAGGCTGCGGTGTCCGATAAAACGAAGAAAACCGACGACGAATGGCGTGAAGAACTGACCGACGAGCAGTTTTACGTTACCAGGCAGAAGGGCACCGAAAGGCCCTTTACCGGCAAGTATTACGATAACAAGGAAAAGGGGTCGTACAAGTGTATCTGCTGCGGCGAGGAGCTGTTCACCTCGCACGCGAAGTTCGACTCGGGCTGCGGCTGGCCGAGCTTTTACGAGCCGTCCGAGAGCGCCGAAATATCCGAGGAGCTCGACACGAGCTTCGGAATGACCAGGGTCGAAGTAACCTGCAGCAAATGCGGGGCTCACCTCGGCCACGTATTCCCCGACGGCCCCGCGCCGACCGGGCTCAGGTACTGCATTAACTCGGCCTCGCTCGACTTCGACAAGGACGACGGCGATAAGGGATAGCGGTTTGGCGTTTCGTTCCGGGGCTGCTGCAGGCCCCCTATCCACGAGGGCGAGCCGCGCGTAATATTCGCTCCGCGCCGGCCTGCTTCTAGCGCCCGGCGCCGAGCCTGTCCACCGTTCTGCATTCACCGAAGCCGCCGTGGCTCACTATGAAATCGACATCCAGTGGGTCGTCCTCACGCCCCTCGTAGGGCGGGATGCGTATGCAAAAGCAGCCCGCCTCTTCGAACGTGGCGTTCTTTACGAGGTACTCCGTCACGACGGAAGCTTCGAGGGCGCGCGCCGCCGTCATAGTGTTCCCGGCGCTGGCATTCACCGAAAACCCGAGCCCGCTGAAGGAGGGGTCTATGCCGTAAAGCTGGCGGAGCGCCGCCGAGAGTTCCGGGTCCGACATTACAGCCGCCCCGAGCCCGAGCGCGTTCTCGATGGTTCCCGAGACGTCCTCACCGGGGACGTCTTCGAACCCGGCAGCGAGGCAGTAGAGCTCGTTTACGGGTGAATCCGGATCGGGAGGACACGTGAATTCTCCCCCGAGGTCGGACGCCAGAAGCTCGAACACGCGCGGCCACGTAGCGAGGCCGGGATCGATAACCGCCGGGTCTTCGGGAAGGCACCTGAGCGCGACGAGGTCCAATTGCCTCTGGGCCTCGCCGACGGGGATGCCGAAGAAGTCGGCCGTTTTGAAAAGCGAAAGGGGCGGCTCGAAATAAGAGGCCACGCTCACGAACACCCGGAGCGCGCCGGGCCTCCCGAGCGTATCGGTCGTCACGTCCGCCGGAAGGAATATCAATCTCAGAAAATCGTTAGTCTGATTCGCG
>JADLGH010000077.1 GCA_020849425.1 Candidatus Dadabacteria bacterium | reverse complement strand
GGTTTATCTTACAGCGGCTTCATGGGCGGGCTCAGAAAAGCCGGAATCGAGCTCGACAGAAAGTCCCTTTCAGAGATGGCCATCAGGGAGCCCGAGAGCTTTAAGGCCGTGGTAGACGTGGCCAGAAGCGGGCTTAACTGAGCGAACATTTTAACAACATAGAACATAAAGGCCGCCTCCGGGCGGCTTTGCTGTTTGGGGGCGAGGGTCGGTTCGAAAAAAGGCACCCCACGGAACCGGCCGACTGAAAACCTCTCTCTGGCTGCCTGAGCGATCCCCGTTATACGAAGTGGGGGTCGAATTCGAGCGGGCACCCTTCGCAGACGGGATTACTTTTCTTGCAGTGCTCTTTTCCGAGTCTCACAATCAGGGCATGGTATTCGTTGAACAGCCCGGCATCCTCGTCGAGTGAGTCCGTAAAGACTTCCTGCATCTCGGCGTATGTGGTCTCCGCCGGTACGATGCCGTGCCGTGACAATACCCTCCACGTATACGCATCCACGACGAATACGGGCATGCCGCCTGCGTAGAGCAATATGCTGTCCGCCGTCTCTGGGCCTATGCCCTTTATCGACAGGAGCTTTTCCCTTAAGACGGATTTATCTTCAGTGAACATCCTTTCGAGGCTGCCGCCGTAATCGGCGCCGAGGAACGAAATGAAGTTCTTGATTTTGAGCGCCTTCTGGTTGTAGTAGCCCGAGGGGCGCACGAGGGCGGCGAGCTCTTCCGCGGTAACGAGTCCCAGCATTTCGGCCGTAAGGAGGCCCGAGCCCTTAAGGTTCGAGATCGCTTTTTCGACATTCTTCCACGACGTGCTCTGGGTGAGTATCGCACCGACGATGCATTCGAGCGGGGAATCCCCCGGCCACCATCCCTGGGGGCCGTATTTTTTATAGAGCTCGTCGTAGAATCTCCGTATCCTCTCGGACCTGGACAAATAATTCTCCTCGCGTGCTGTGTTTCGGGCTGCCTGTATATATAGACTACCGGATCGGCGGCCGGACGCCGCCTGCCGTACAGCTATTTTGCTATAGGATTGTTCGGGGCCTTTTGGGCCTTCTCGTAGTGAGGGATCGCCTCGGGCAGCCATTGCTTCAGGTTATTTACCCTCGATCCGTATCCGGGGTGCGTCGAAAGGAATTCCGGCGGCTGGGGCTTGCCCTTGTTGGCGGCGTCCATGCGCTCCCAGAAGGCTATGGCTTCCCTGGGATCGTAACCGGCCTTGGCCATGTATATGAGGCCGATGTGGTCGGCTTCGGCCTCCTGCGCACGCGTGAACGGGAGGATGCCGCCCACCGTAACGCCTATGCCGTAGGCCTGCATTACCGCCTCGGATATGTAGGGATCGCTCCCGCCGAGCGCGGCGCTCACGCCCATGGCCCCTATCTGCGCGAGTATGTCGGTCGAGATCCTCTCGCCGCCGTGACGCGCCGCTACGTGCGCCACCTCGTGCGCCATGACGGTCGCGAGGCCGGCCTCGGTCTCGGCGACGGGCAGTATGCCGGTGTAAACGGCGACCTTGCCGCCCGGAAGCGCGAAGGCGTTTATCTGCTCGTTGTCTTCGATCACCTTGAAGTCCCACTTGTAGGCCGGGGTGTCGGCGACGGCGGCGATGCGCATGCCCACGTCCGTCACGGCCTGGTTGTACTTCGCGTTCGTGGAGATCTTCTCGGTTTTAAGGACTTCCTGAAACGCGGCCACGCCCATCTGGTTCTCTTCGGACTGGGAGAGGAGGATGACCTGCGACCTTCCCGTGACGGGGGCGGTGTAGCAGGAAAGGAGCGCCGTTCCGTGCGCTGCGAGAAGAAGCAGCACGAGGAGCGGCCTTACTATGTAGTCCCTCGTAAAAGACGGTTTTTTTCGGATCATGATTAAATTAGTTTTATCTATTCGGTGCGGATTTGCAATAAATATTTAAATGAATAACAGGGGTCCGCTTTAAGTGCCGAGGCGTCTTAACGCATCGATGAAAACGGACGGGTCGTTTGGGATATCTAAAAAGGAAGACGAGCTCTTGCCCCCGTTCCGGCCGCCAAAAAAACCGGAAGGAGACAAAAGCTCGTCTTCGGTAAGCCTTTATTTATCGCCGACCTCACTTTACGAGGTTGGCCTCTTTCATCCTGTTGATACCTTCGTCGATATCCTCGTCGGAGCAGGCGTACGTTATCCTTACGTATCCCTCACCCTGGCTGCCGAAGGCGGTACCGGCGACTACGGCGACTCCCGCGGTCTCGACGAGCTTGTCGGTATATTCCTGCGACGTGTAGCCGGTGCCGGTGATGTCGGCGAAGGCGTAGAACGCGCCGTCGGGAGAATCGCACTTGACGCCGGGAACGGAGTTGAGCCCGGCGACCATCCTGTCGCGCTTCTTCTTGAGAAGAGCGGTCTTCTCGACAGTCCAGTCCTGGGGCCCGCTCATGGCGGCGTACGCGGCCTTCTGTATGAAAGCGGCGACGTTCGTTATCGAATCCTGGAGGAATATCGAGAGCTTGTCTATAACCGGTACAGGCGCTACGGCCCAGCCTATTCTCCACCCGGTCATGGCGTATGTCTTGGAGAACGTGTCTATCACGATGGTCCGGTCTTCCATTCCCGGAATCGCGGCGATCGTCTTGTGCGGCTTGTCGAACGTCACGTGAGAGAATATCTCGTCGGATATGACCATGAGGTTCGGATGCCTGAAGCACATCTCGGCTATCGCCTCGGGGTTCTCGACGAGGTGACCGTTGGGCCTCTGCGGGGTGTTGATGATGAGGAGCTTCGTTTTCGGCGTTATCATCGCCTCTAGTTTCTCGAGGTCGAACTGCCAGTCGGGCTTCGTCAGCGGTACGTGCTTGATGTTGGCCCTTACATATTTCGCCCAAACTTCGTCCGGGGGATAACCGGGGTTCGGGAAAATGACTTCGTCCCCTTCTTCGAGGAAGGTTAGGAGCGACATGGTGAGCGCGTGCTTCGCCCCCGCCGTGACTATGACCTCCTCGGGCTTCGTCTTTCTGCCGAACTTCGAGGTTTCGGCCGCTATGGCCTGCCTGAGCTCGGGCAGGCCCGGCCCCGGGTCGTACCTTACGTATCCATCCTTGAGCGCCTGAATCGTTGCCTCGAGTACGTGGTCCGGTGTGTAGAAGTCCGGACCCTGGTAGTCGCCTTTCTCGAAGTGAATGATCTTCGTGCCTGTCTTCTTCTCGAGATCGCGGGCGATTCTCATGCTGGCCCACTGTTTGGGCGGCACGAAGTGGCTTATCTTGGAACTGAACGGGTATGAAACTGCCATTGTAATACCTCCTTAAATTGGTGAATGATTTACACGCTGCTATGCGGTTTCCGGAGCGGATTCTTCGTATCGAGGGTCCAGGATGCCCTCTGAAACCATCGAAAAAACCTCTTCGGCAATTTCCGCTGCGCTTTTATCGGTATGGTAGAAGAACATTACCGACCGCACGAGACCGAAAATAATGAGCGCGGTAAGCTCGGTATTGACCGGCCGGAACGATCCTTCGTTTATACCCTTTTCCAATATTTTTTGATAAAACCTGACGCCTTTCACGCGCCAATGCTCCGTGAATTCGTAGTGCTCTCTGATGAGGTGAGTCTCGTCCCTGCTGAGTATTCTGAGGACGTCCAGATTCTCCAGGTAGAACTTGAATATGAGCATGAGCATTTTTCTGAGTTTTTTCGGAGCCGGATCCTTCTTGGCTATTTCCTTTTCGAGGATCGTCTCTATTTCCTCGTAGGTCTCTTCCAGTATTTCGAGGTACAGATTCTCCTTCGATTCGAAGTAGAGGTAGATCGTGCCCTTGGCGACCCCTACCTTCTCCGCGATCTGGTCCATGGTAACGTCGTGGTAGCTTTTCTGTGAAAAAAGATTTGCCGCTACTCTGATAATCTCTTCCTTGCGAGTAGTTTTCGCTACCTGAGTTTTTCCCATGCGAACCCGTCCCTTTCTTGTTTTCTGTGCCTTAGCCATTTTGTGAAGACCCTAACCCCTTAAGACTGAACTGACTAGTCAGTCATTAGGATATTAGTATATCTAAAATTTTTTGTCAAGCGCTTTTTTTAACGCTGGAAAAAAATGTGGCGCGGCTCCTGTCGGGGCCGGATCGGGCGCAGCGCGCCGCCTGGCCGGGCTTGCGGACGCGTTTCAAGTCGCCGCCGCTTGGATTTTTTTGCGGCGTAATGATAGAATAAACACTCAAAAAACCGGAGGAGAAAAATGAAAGCGTCCAGTTTTCTGTTGATATTATTGATGGTTATAAGTGCGGGCCTCGCCGCATGCAGCCAGTCCGGAGAAAAGAAGGAAGACGCCGCCGCCGAAAGCACGTCCGCGGTCAAGGAAGCCGAAGAGAAGGTCGAAGAGGCCGAGAGCGACGTAGTAAAAAAGACGGAAGAGCTACACCAGGAGCAGCTCTCGGAGCTTGAAAAAAAATCGCCCGAGGAAGTAGCGAAGGAGCTCTGGAAC
Source organism: Candidatus Dadabacteria bacterium (assembly GCA_020849425.1). GTDB lineage: Bacteria > Desulfobacterota_D > UBA1144 > Nemesobacterales > UBA2774 > JADLGH01. The sequence continues at coordinate 767 of JADLGH010000077.1, read as the reverse complement.
CTCATTAACACGGAGGAGTACAAGGTAAACTGGAAGCAGCATAAGCCTGAAGGGGCCACGGCCGAGACGCCGGTCACGTACCTGAACCCAACTGCCGAGGAGGCGCTTCGGAACAGGGTGACCCCGCTTCCCCCGGGCTCGATAATCGTCGAAGAGGATTATAACGAATCGCAGGAAATAGAGACCATAAATGCGGTGATCAACCTCGGCGGCGAGAAGCCCGAAGGCGGATGGTTCTACGCCCAGTATTCCCCGGACGGCAAGATCCTTAAGTCCGAGGAAAAGGGCGCAAGCATAAACGCCCCGGAATGACGATATCCCGTGGGCCGGTCCGGCTTGTAAATAACGACGGCCGCGCACAGGGGGACAGCGCCGCTCCCGGCCCGGGACTTTTATATAATAAAGCACTTCAAAATGCGGCCGGGCAGCCCCGCCCGGACGCAAATTTCCGCCCTCCGTTCTGGTATACTAAAGCCCTGAGACAGGCCTTTCGAGGCGGTAGATCGTATTCTCCAGCAGAGTTATATGAACAAAAAGAAGACTATTTTTTCCCTCCTTCTGAGCTACAGATATTCGTTTCTCGCAGGGCTCCTGGCGCTCTCGCTGGTGGACCTCTGCCAGCTTTCGATCCCGCTCGTGATAGAACGCGTCGTGGATGCGCTTACGCTCGAAGGCGCAGATTTTAACGACATTTCGAAGTACGGGCTGATAATGGTCGGGATAGCCGTCACGATGTCCGTATTCAGGTTCTTCTGGCGGTATTTCAT
>JADLGH010000076.1 GCA_020849425.1 Candidatus Dadabacteria bacterium | reverse complement strand
TTCGCCGGCGGGTTCGACAGGGCGCAGGGGGGCGAGATAGATCTCATACTGCTCGACCTCGACCTTCCCGACAGCGGGAACATCGACACGCTCCAGGCGATCAAGGGGGCGACCGAAGTCCCGATAATAGTTCTCACCGGCACGGACGACGAAAATCTCGCGCTCAAGGCCGTTCAGATGGGCGCGCAGGACTATCTGATGAAGGGGCAGGTGGACGCCAGGCTCCTCGTCCGCTCCATAAGATATGCGATCGAAAGGAAGAGAGCCGACGACGCCCTCAAGAGCACGGAAGAGCGGTTCAAGCTGATGATCGAAAACGTGCTCGACCTCATTACGATCCTCGACGTGGACGGCACGATGAAATACGTGAGCCCGTCGCATCGCCGTATACTGGGGTACGAAGACGAGGAGCTCCTCGGAAGGCGCGTGTTCGACTTCGTTCATCCCGAGGATTTCCCGCGCGTCTTCGACGTGTTCACCGAGGGGCTCCAGAACGAGGACAGCCTCTATTCGGCGGAATTCCGCGTAAGGCACAAGGAAGGCTACTGGCTTACGATAGAGTCCATCGGCAAGCTCTGCCCGGCCGAAATGGGGCTCGGCGTCGTCGTCAACTCGCGCGACGTGACCGAGAGGAAGAAGATGGAGGAGCGGCTCAGGAGCCTGTCCATAACGGACGACCTCACGGGGCTTTACAACCGGAGGGGGTTCCTCACGTTCGCCGAGCATCACATAAAGGCGGCGGAGAGGAGAAGGGAGCAGTCCCTTCTTATACTCATCGACATAGACGGCCTTAAGCAGATAAACGACGCATTCGGCCACAACATCGGCGACCAGGCTATCATCGACGCCGCCGGCGTCATGAAGCTGACGTTCCGGAATTCCGACGTGACGGCGAGGGTGAGCGGCGACGAGTTCGTAGCCATCACGTCCGACTCGGACGGAAAGGGCGCGGAATCGATAAGAAAGCGGCTTCGCGAAAGCATCGACGCGCATAACGCCAAGGGCATGAGGCCCTACAGGCTGTCCATGAGCATCGGCATAGCCATCCACGACCCGGGCGCGAACGGCACCATCGACAGGCTTCTTTTAAAGGCCGACGAGCTTATGTATTCCGAGAAGAACAAAAAATACGAAAGGACTCCGAAGGGTAATGTCATCGATATGAGCAAGTACAGCTAGCGGCAGGTAGTCACGGGCTTTTATTCATTTCCCCCGGGCCCTCTCGTTACGGTATCCCTTCACGACTTTCTCAGGCTTACTCAACCGTCTCCATCGTTAATGATTGCTCTCCACTGCGGACAAAAGTTTGTCGCTTTCCGGCACGAGTGTTACAGAATTTGTAATCGCCAAGTGTACAAATGTTGCACAGGACCGCTCGAATATTTTTTATTTTAAAATGGTTAGGGGTTGAAAAGTTTGGGTGGTATGATTCTTGCAAATATGTCTTGACGACGTTCGACGACGTTTGATTGGCAGTTGTGGGGTATTCAATACGAGACGTGAAAGGGGTAGGTATACATGACTGCATCGCCCGTAGAATTACTGCTTATCGAGGATAACGAGAGCTATGCGAGGCTCGTCGTCCGGAACCTCGAGAATGCCGAGAATATAAAATTCAATACCAGGACGGCAGGGACGCTCGTCGAGGGTATAGAGGCGCTCGAAGAAAAGCCGGCGGACCTGATACTGCTGGATCTTTTGCTGCCGGACTCCGGGGGGCTCGACACCTTCAAAAAGATACGCGGCCACTTCCCGGGGATACCCGTAATAGTTCTCACCGCGGTCGCCGATGAGGACAGCGCCGTAAAGGCCGTTCAGCTCGGGGCGCAGGACTACCTCGTCAAGGGCGAGGCGGACAAGGACAGGATCACGCGTTCGATAAGGTATGCGCTCGAGCGCCAGAAGGACATCGACCACAGGAAGAAAATCGAGCGCGAGCTGTTCGAGGAAAAGGAACGCCTCGCCGTCACGCTGAGCTCCATAGGGGACGGGGTCATCGCGACCGACACCGAGGGCAGGGTGGTGCTCATAAACGGCGTAGCCGAAAGGCTTACCGGGTGGCTCAGGACGGAGGCCGTCGGGAGGCTCATAAACGAGGTGTTCTTCATAGTGAACGTCGAGACGGGCGAGATAAAGGTAAACCCCGTGAGCAAGGCCATAAGGGCCAACAGCGTCGTCGGCCTCGAAAGCGGCACGGTTCTAGTCACGAAGCAAAGGGAAGGGTGCCGGTACGTTTCGGCGAGCAGCTCCCCCATAAGGGACAAGGACGGGATCATCATCGGCGTCGTCCTCGTGTTCAGGGACATCACCGAGCTCAAGAAGCTCGAAGAGGAGCTGCTCAAGGTCCAGAAGCTGGAATCGATCGGGGTCCTGGCGGGCGGCGTCGCGCACGACTTCAACAACCTCCTCACGTCCATCATGGGGAATATCTCGCTGAGCTCGCTTCCCGACATCTCGGGCGACAAGGTGAAGCAGAGGCTCCTCGAAGCGCTCCGCGCCTGTCACAAGGCGAGGGATTTGTCCTCGCAGCTCCTGACGTTCTCGAAGGGGAGGCCGCTCGAAAACAAGGAGCCGACGAACCTCGAAAGGGTGATAAGGGATACCGTCAGCTTCACGATGAGCGGGTCTAACGTCGATTTTCAGTTCTTCGTAAACGACAGGGTGTGGGCCGTCGAGGCCGACGAGGCGCAGATAAGCCAGGTCGTGAGCAACATGATAATAAACGCGTCGCAGGCCATGACGAACGACGGGAAGATAACCATAACGATGGAAAACGTGGATGCGAAGAACGAAAAGGGGGTGCCGCTCGCGGAGGGGTATTACGTAAAAACGACGATCGAGGACCAGGGGATCGGAATACCAAGGGAATATATATCGCGTATCTTCGATCCCTACTTCACGACGAAGCAGTCGGGCAGCGGCCTCGGCCTCGCCACTTCGTATTCGATAATAAAGAACCACGGGGGATATATCGCGGTCGAATCCGAGCTGCACGTCGGAACGAAATTCTTCATATACCTTCCGGCCAGGGGGGACGCGGTGACGATGGAATCGAGAATCAACGCCGTCATAAAGCGCGGGAGCGGCAGGGTCCTCATAATGGACGACAAGATGGAAGTCCGCGAGGCCGCGGGGGAGATGCTCTCGCACATCGGATACGAGGTCGAGTTCGCGAGGGACGGCAGCGAGCTCCTGCGGGCTTACAAGAAGGCCAAGCAGGAGGGCCGTCCGTTCGACACCGTGATCATGGACCTCACGGTTCCGGGCGGCATGGGCGGGAAAGAGGCCATAGAGAAGCTCCTCATGTTCGACCCCGAGGTGAAGGCCATAGTGTCGAGCGGGTATTCGAGCGACCCTATACTCGAAAAGTACGAGAAGTACGGGTTTAAGGGCGTCCTGCCCAAGCCCTACGAGATGGAGAAGCTGAGCGACGTGCTCCACTACGTCCTTTCGCAGAGGAACAACTAGCCCGTTCCCGGGCGCCCGGTTCTTATTTCCTCCGCTTCCCGGATTTTTGCACTTGCCCTGAAAGCTCTATCGCCTGGTCCACCATGACCCTCAGAAGGTCGAGCCCGCCCTGCCAGAACCCGGGGTCCTTTATGTCCACGCCGACCCGTTCGAGGAGAACGTCAGGAGATTCGCTCCCTCCCGAGGATAGGAGCTCTATATAGCGCGGTACGAACCTGTTGCCCTCGTTCAGATACATGTTATAGAGCGCCAGCACCAGGAGCTCGCCGAAGGAATATGCGTAGCAGTAAAAGGGCGAGTGTATGAAGTGCGGTATGTACATCAACCAGACCCTGTAGTTATTCGTCAGCTTTACGGACTTTCCGAACATCGGCAGGTTGGCGTCGATCCAGAGCCCGTTTACGTCGTCCTGCGTGAGCTCGCCCCTCGCCCTCCTCGCTTCGTGGAGGCTTTCCTCGAAGCGCGTCAGAACGACCTGCCTGAACACCGTCGCGAATATGTCCTCGAGCTTGCTGCATATGAGGGCGAGCCTCGTCTTGGGGTCCTCTTCCATTTCGGCGAGCTTGTGGAATACGAGCATCTCTGCGAAGACGCTCGCCGTCTCGGCGGTCGTCAGCGGGGTGTTCGACTGGAAGTAGCCCTGCCTGCGCGATAGATACTGATGCACTCCGTGGCCTAGCTCGTGGGCGAGCGTCATCACGTCGCGGAGCCTGCCTGTATAGTTCATGAAGACGTATGGGTGCGCGCCCGGAACGGTGCCGTGGCTGAACGCGCCGCCCCGCTTTCCGTCCCTTAGCTCGGCGTCTATCCAGCTCTTGTCGAAGAACTCCTTCGCTATGCCCGCAACCCTCGGCGAGAAATCGCCGAACGAGGACAGTATGATGTCCCTTCCCCTGTCGTATCGTATGGTCTTCGATTCGCTGAATGTCGGGGCGTAGCGGTCGTAGTCGTAAAAATCTTTAAGGCCGAGGAGCTTCTTCTTGAGCTTGTAGTAGGTCTCGACCATGTCGTAGTTCTTTTCGCAGGACGTCATCAGCGCCCCGACCGTTTCGGCGTCGATCTCGTTGTCGAGGTGACGCGACTGCATCGGGTCCGTGAAGGACCGGAGGCGGTCGTTTACGTAGTGGTCCTGTACGAGGGTGTTGAATATGAACGTGAGGACGTGCGCGTTGTCGAGGAGCCCTTTCGTCAGCCCCTCGGCGCCGGCCTTTCTCTTCTCGCGGTCGGGGTCGTAAAGGAGCGCGAGCGTCTCCGTCTCGGAGAGCTCCTTCGCCTTGCCCCTTATCCTGACGCTGAAGCGGACGTTGTTGAGCACCTCGTCGAAGAGCCGCCTGAACGCGCGGGACCCCGTGTTGGCCTTCTCGTCGAGTATCTTCTCCTCGGGCTCCGTCAGCCTGTGGGGCTTGTAGCGCCTCTCCTGCTCCAGGAAGTGACGGTAGTGTTCGAGCTTCTCGTCGGCGAGGAGCTTCTTCATCTTGGACTCGGGAATCGCGACGAGCTCGAGCTCGAAGAAGAGGAGGTGTTTTCTCGCCTCGGTCGCCTTCTCCTGTATCCTCTGGAGGAACGCGCCGTGCTCGGGGTTGCCCGTATCGGCGGCGAAGATAAGATACGCGAAGGAGAGGAGCCTCCCCGAAAGCTCGCTAAGGGCCTCGAGCTCCTTCGTCGCCTTCAGCAGCGCCTCGGCCGTGACGGACCGGGAGTTTATTTGGCCCCTGTGCCTTTTTTCGTAGGCGCGTGATTTCGCGAGGAGCGCCGAGAGGTCTTTTTCTATGCGCTCGTCGCCGAGCCCCGAGTAGAGGTCCGAGAGGTCCCACGTGACGCCTTCAGAGCCCGTCCCGTGATGATGATTAACCGTTTCCGCCATGATTGTCTCCTGTTGGTTGGTTCGATGATCTTTCGCGCGCCGCGGTTAGCGTCCGCCCGCATTCCGCGGGCGCTGAAAACAACGCGCCGACGCTAGCCGAGCCTTTCGAGCTCTTCCCTGACTATGCTGTTGACGATGGTCCCGTCGGCCTTGCCCCTGACCGCGGGGATGACGAGCTTCATCACCTTGCCGAGGTCCTTTATCCCGGCCGCCCCGGAATCGCCGACGGCCTTTACGACCGCGGCCCGTATCTCGTCCTCGCTCATCTGGGCGGGCATGTATTTCATGAGCACTTCGATTTCCTTCTTCTCGGCGTCGGCCGCCTCCTGCCTGTTCACCTTCTCGAACTCGGCGGCGGCGTCCCTCCGCTTCTTTATCTCGGCCGCGACGACGCCTATTATCTGCTCGTCGGTGAGCGTCTCCTTCCGGTTTTCGATTTCCCTGTTCTTTATCGCGGACTCGAGCATCCTCAGGACCGACAGCTCGAGGCTGTTCCTGCTCCTGAGGGCGTCCTTCAAGTCCTGCGGAATCTGCTCGCGTAAGCTCATAGTGTTCTCCGTTTCGCCGTGTAATCCTGGGGTACGAAATTAATTATACCCATCCGCGCAGGTATATCGGGCGCCGGGGCGGGCTATTCGAGGACGTAGATACCGGGGAGGTTCCTCCCGGCTTCGGCGTAGTCGGTGCCGAAGCCGACGATGAAGCCGCGCTCGAGGGCGAACCCGACGTAGTCCGCTTCTATCGGCACCTCGCGCCTTTCCTTTTTATCCACGAGCGCGCACAGGGCGAAGGACGCCGGGTTTTTCGATAGTATCAGGTCCTCCACGAAGCTGGACGTGACCCCCGTGTCGAGGAGGTCCTCGACGAGAATGACGTGCCTCCCGGAAGGCTGTATGGACGGGCCCATGAGGAGCTCGAGCGCGCCGGGCGACATGCCCTCCCTGTAGCTCGACGTCTGGACGAAGTCTATCTCGATCTCGAAGTCCATCTCGCGCACGAGGTCGGCGAGGAAGATGAACGAGCCCTTGAGTATCCCGACGACTATGGGCTTCTTTTCACTGTAGGCGGCGGTGAGCTCCACCCCGAGCTCCCGTATTCGCGCGCGTATCTCTCCGGCGGATATTATGAGGCGCGGGTTCTTTCCTCCTATCTCGTAAGTCACGGCGTTTATTTTATCAGATTTCGCGGAGTGTGATAGTGCTGAAGATGGTTTGTGCCGCTCCGGTTTACGACGGGGATTGACTAAGCCCCCTGATATTCTATATTCTTGAGCGACTTGTCCGTATACGGATATTTTTTTCGGCATACCGAGCGATAATCTATAGAGAGGAGCGTAAATGTTTTGAGCTTTGAGGACCCCGAGGCACAGCTTTCGATAATAAAACGAGGGACGAGCGACATAATCTCCGAGGCGGAGCTCCTGGCGAAGCTGAAAAAATCCGCCGAAAAGAACGCCCCCCTCAGGATAAAGGCGGGGTTCGATCCGACGGCGCCTGACCTCCACCTCGGGCACTGCGTCCTCCTCCGGAAGCTCCGGGACTTCCAGGACCTCGGACACACCGTCCTCTTCCTCATAGGCGACTTCACGGCGATGATAGGCGACCCTTCCGGGCGCTCGGAAACGCGCCCCGCCCTCGGCGAGGACGAGGTGAGGGCCAACGCCCGGACGTACGAGAGGCAGGTGTTCAGGATACTCGACAGGGAGAGGACGGAGGTCGTCTTCAACTCGGCCTGGCTCGGGAAGCTTAGCGCCGCCGACCTCGTCAGGCTCTCGACGCTCGAAACCGTAGCACGTATGCTCGAAAGGGACGACTTCAGCAAACGGTATAGCGAGGGGACACCCATATCCATAAGCGAGTTCATGTATCCGCTGATACAGGCGTACGACTCGGTGGAGATGAAGTCGGACGCCGAGTTCGGCGGGACGGACCAGACGTTCAACATACTCCTCGGGCGCCAGCTCCAGAAGCATTTCGGGCAGGAGCCGCAGATCGCCATACTGCTCCCGATACTCCCCGGGCTCGACGGCGTCCGGAAGATGTCGAAGTCGTACGGCAATTATATTGCCGTCGACGACACGGCGGTCGATATGTACGGGAAGGTCATGTCCCTCCCCGACGACGTGATGTGGCTTTACTACGAGCTCCTTACGAGAAGGCCCGAAGAAGAGATCGGGGCCTTGAAGCGGGGGCACCCGATGGACGCCAAGAAGTCCCTCGCGAGGGAGCTCACCGCGTGGCTCCACGGGGACGAAAGCGCAAAGGCCGCGGCGGAGGATTTCGACACGAAGTTCTCGGACAGGCAGTTCCCCGAGGACGCGAGGGAGGTCGTGCTCGCGGCCGGCGAAGATATCACCGTCCTCGACCTCGTCGTCAGGGCCTCGCAGAAGGTTCCCAGCCGGAAGGAGGCCAAGAGGCTCATAGCGCAGGGGGGAGTGAGCGCGGACGGCGAGAAGCTCACCGACGCCAGCGCCCCGGCTCCCGTGCGTGACGAGCTCCGGCTCCGGATAGGCAAGAAGGAATTCGTGAGGGTTAAATTTAAGGGGTAGAAGCAAGCCTGCCTGTAAGCCGAATTCTGTCTTGAGCAGCCATTCATCTGGGACGCTCATTACTGAACGCCTCTAGCGACATACCCGGAAGCTTCGACGGGCCGCCATATTTTTCACGAGGAAAAGCGCTTCCCTATTTTGTCTTTCACCGAGCGGGGTTTACAATGCCGCCAGCCGTCACCGGCCGGCGCGGTAGTCTCTTACACTGCCTTTTCACCCTTACCGTGCCCTCCGTGAGAAGGGCGTTGGCGGTATGTTTTCTGTTGCACTTTCCGTTGCCTCGCGGCACCTGGGCGTTACCCAGCGCTCTGCCCTGCGGAGTTCGGACTTTCCTCCGGCATGCGCCCGAAAGCGCGCGCCGGCGGCTGCCCGGCCTGCTCGCTTCTACAGCTTAAAGATATTCATCTATGGCCTCGTTCGCAAGTCTGTCGGCATCGCGGTTGTACTCGCGCCTTACGTGGCTGATGGATATGGATGCGTACTCCTTCAGCAGGTTTTTGGCCTTCTTGTGAAGCTCGGCTATGCCGGGGTGCTTCACCTTCCAGAGGCCGTTTATCTGGTTCGCGAGCAGCATGGAGTCGGTAAATATCCGGATTTGCCTGTTTTTAAGGTCTTTAACGGATTCGAGGGCCGTGATGAGGGCCGTGTACTCGGCCTGGTTGTTTGTGGCCGTGCCGAGGTATTTCTTTATCTCGCGGAGGGTTTTCCCGCCCTCGGTGACGAATATACCGATGCCGGATTCACCCGGATTGCCCCTTGCCGCGCCGTCTATGAATATCTCGACGCGCCCGCCGGAGCCGTCTTTGAAAGGCAGGCTATTCTGGCGTTGCGGCACTATTGAGTTCGTCTTCCGTGTAGAGGATCTTCTGGCAGTTGGGGCACTGTATGAATCGCGTGTGAGTGAGCACCTCGTTAAACAGCTGGGACGGTATCTTCATGTTGCACCCGGTGCAGACTTCCGCCTTCGCCAGCGCGATAACGCCGCCGTTTCTCTTGCCTATTTTTTTGTAGATAGGAATTAGCTCGGGGCTGATGCGCGAGGCGATCTTTTCTTTCTCTTCCTTCTTGGGCTCGTAGAGGCTCCTGATCTCTTCGAGCTTTTCCTTGTAGCTGTTTATCTTCTCGCCGTATTCGGCTTCCTTGGCGGCGAGGTCTTCCCTGCCCGCCGCGATTTCGGCCTCGACCTGCTCGAGCCTGGTCATGTGCTCCAGCACCTTGTCTTCGAGCTCGGCGTTTCTTCGCTTCGTGTCCGCTATTTCTTTCTGAAGGGCTTCGTACTCTTTGTGGGTCTTGATTTCGAAGAGCTTCTGCTCGGCTTTCTTGATGAGATCTTCGTTGCTTGAAATTTCAAGCTCGAGGCCGGCTTTGTTTTTCTGGAGAGTCTGGTTTTCGCCGTGAAGGCTTTCCAGTCTTGCTTTGGCGGTTTCTAATTCTGACTCGAAATCCGAAATCTTCTCTGGGTAGTCGTTTAAATTCTGTTCCAGCTTACTCAGCTCCAGGTCAATGCGCCGGAGCGTATCGAGAACAACGAGCTGTTCCCTCATTTTTTTCTCCTTCTTTTAGTGGGTTTGATCCTGTATGGGATAAACGGAATGTATAAGGGTTGTACTATAGCGGGGACTTCGGTCGAGGCTGTTATTGCGAGGTTATGTGTTATCTCGACTTCCATATTGAGTCAAAAAACAAAGGCTTGATGTGTGGGCCCACCCGGACTCGAACCAGGGACCAACGGATTATGAGTCCGTCGCTCTAACCAACTGAGCTATGGGCCCTCAAAAAAATTGTTTAGTGAATTTAGTATTCTAGATGAAAATAGCATTTTGTCAAATCAGCCGTGCGTAAGCCTTTTAAATTCCTCTCTATAACGGCGAGAGCAGCTCCCGTTCGGAATGCGCGGCGTCCGGAATTTAAGCGGGCGTCTCACTCCCGCCTCTTTTTCCATCGCCCGGTCCGGCTAGTTTTTCGAGACATAGTTCTTCGCCTTCATTATCTTGTAATACCCGAGCACCTTCGTTATGTAGTCCGTCGTTTCGGGGTAGGGCGGGATGGTAAATCCGTGCTTTATGACCGCGCCCTTCCCGGCGTTGTAAGCCGCGAGGGAGAGCTTCATGTCCCCGTCGAAATATTCCATCAGGTCCTTCAGGTACCTCACGCCGCCTTCTATGTTCGAGATGGGGTCGAAGGGATCGTTTACTCCGTAGTCGCTGGCCGTCGCGGGGATGAGCTGCATCATGCCCTGGGCGTTCTTCGGCGAGACTGCGTTCGGGTCGAAATTGGACTCGGCCTTTATGACGGCCTTTACGAGGTACGGGTCCACGTCGTGCTTTACGCTCGCGGTCAGGATTTCGTTGTCGTAGTCGGACGAGAAATTAGCCGAGAGGGCGAATGCATCTTCCTTTTCGCCCGGGCGGACTATCCTGTACTTGGCGAGGAAGGCTGGCCCCGTGAAGACGACGGTGGGCACTTTGTTGTTACACTCTATCGTTTCGAACATTCCGCTCGCCCTTTCGAGGAGGACCACGCAGTTTGCGACCTCGACGACCACGACCGTCTCGGTGCGGACGAGGTCGAGCACTTCGCCCGCGACGTAGTTGGCTATCTCTCCCGTTACGGGGTTCTTGACGAGTGCCTTCGATGTGTTGCCGTTTACGACGGTGCCGAGGAGGTCAACGTGGAGATCGGACTTGGAAACGTCCACGGCCAGTATCCTGTTGTCGCCCGCGGGCCTTTCGGTGTAGGCCCTCTCTTCCGAATAGACGTTTTCGGTGTTTACAGCGGATACGTCCTTGCCGGTGATGACGAATCCTGTAAGAAACAGGACTATGAAGAGGGGAGTTCTCATCGGGCTGACTATAATATTAGTCGTTATAATTCCAGCATATACGATAAATACATAAAAGTAAATATTAAATTTTGGGCGCGCCCCCGCCGGGGCGCAGGGATTAAGATATCCGGCCGGGCAGAGCCGTGCCCGGGCCCCGCGCAAATACGCAGGGCGGGACATTTCCGCCTGTGATGTGCTTCGGACTGCCGGAGGTTTACTTCACTGGGTAGAACTTGTACGACTTTACGTCCTTACCGTTCTGGGACTTCTTTACCGCCCCTACGGTCACGCCCATTTTCTGGCCGATCTTGAGCCCCTCGGGGTCGTCAGTCTCGACCTGCGCCATAACCCTCACGCCCTCGGGGAAGTCCACCAGGGCGAGCGCGTAGGGAACCGGGAATTCCGGGAGGCTCCTTCTTACGACGGTGAAGGAATGGAGCTCGCCGAACGGGCTGAGGAGCCTTTCCTCGACGTCGTCCGAGAAGCTGACAGGGTCGGCCAGGTACTTCGGGAAGGTCCAGTTGTCGGCTTCCTTCGAGTATCCGGCGACGAGCCTTACCTCGCCCGAGCCTTCTACCTTAAAGAGCTCCGGGAATAGAACCTCATCGTTTTCAGTAATCTCTGCCATGACTTAGTCTCCTCTGCGATTTTTAGCATCTATATATTACATTTAAAAAATTTTTAGTCCAGCCGGGCGCGGGCCGTTTGTAAACCGCCGGAAAGCTTAGTAGAATAAATCCGCGTGGGGCAATTTCCGGCAAGGGCACTTACGATAGCGGGGTCCGATTCGGGGGGCGGCGCGGGCATCCAGGCCGACCTCAAGACCTTTACCGCGCTGGGCGTGTACGGTATGTCCGTCGTCACGTCCGTAACGGCGCAGAACACCGTTTCGGTGCTCGGGATAAACGACCTCCCGCCGGAATTCGTAGGGCTCCAGATAGACGCCGTCCTGTCCGACATAGGGGCCGACGCCGTAAAGATAGGGATGCTCTCTAACGCCGGGATAGTCTCGGTCGTCGCCCGGAAGCTCCGCGAGCACGGGCAGGGGAACGTCGTCCTCGACCCGGTGATGGTGTCCAAGGGCGGCGCGGTCCTCATGGAGAGCGCGGCGCGCGAGGCCATCAAGAAGGATCTCTTCGGGCTCGTTCGGATAATAACCCCGAATATCCCCGAGGCCGAGGTAATCACGGGGCTCCGCATAGGCTCGGTCGCTGCGATGAAGGACGCCGCGCTGGCGATGAGGGGGCTCGGCCCGGAGTGCGTCGTCGTAAAGGGCGGGCACCTCGCGGGCGGGCCGGACGCGGTGGACGTACTTTTGGACGACGAGGGGTTTTTCGAGCTCAGGGCCCCGAGGGTGGACACGAAGAACACGCACGGGACCGGCTGCACGTTCTCGGCGGCGGCGTGTGCGTCGCTGGCGAAGGGGGCGTCCCCCCGCGAGGCCGTAAGGGCCGCCAAGGAGTACGTGACGGGGGCGATAGAAAGGGCGTTCCGGCTCGGCGCGGGGAACGGGCCCCTCAATCATTTTTGGAACATGAAAGAAGGAGAATAGCTGGCCATGGCTGAGATAATAGACGGAAAGGCCGTATCGGCGCACGTGAGGAAGCAGGTCGCCGACGGCGTGAAGGGGCTTTCGGAATCCGCCGGTATAACGCCCGGGCTCGCGGCGGTGCTCGTCGGGGAAGACCCGGCGTCCGAGATATACGTCAGGAACAAGCGGAAGGCGTGCGAGGACGCGGGCATGTATTCCGAGGAGCACAGGCTCCCCGAGGAGACGACCGAGGAGGAGCTCCTCGCGCTCGTCCACAGGCTGAACACGGACGACAAGGTCCACGGCATACTCGTACAGCTCCCTCTCCCCGGCCACATAAACGAAACGAACATACTCCGCGCCGTCACGCCTCTCAAGGACGTGGACGGGTTTCATCCCTACAACGTCGGCCTCCTCGTCGAGGGTCACCCGAGGTTCATCTCGTGTACGCCGCACGGGATAATGAAGATGCTCGAATATTACGACATCGACGTCAAGGGGAAGGAGGCCGTCGTCGTCGGGAGGAGCAACATCGTCGGAAAGCCGGTCGCGATTCTCCTCCTCCACTCGCACGCGACGGTGACGATATGCCATTCGAGGACGAGGGACCTCGGCGAGGTCACTAGGCGGGCCGACATACTCGTGGCGGCCATCGGGCGCGCGAGCTTCATCACGGCGGACATGGTGAAGGAAGGGGCCGTCGTGATAGACGTCGGCATCAACCGTAACGAGCAGGGGAAGCTCGCCGGGGACGTAGACTTCGAGGCAGTAAAGGAAAAGGCGTCCTGGATTACGCCCGTCCCGGGCGGGGTAGGGCCGATGACGATATCCATGCTATTATGGAACACGCTCGAATCGGCGAAGTCTTTTGCCGCGGGGAAGAGTTAGCCCGGGCACGCGGCAAGGTGGAGATTTGAGGAGGATGTATTGGGAATTAAATACATCCACAAAAATAAATCCCCCTGTTTTACTTTGATTTGGGTCCGGTACCGGTACTGGATTCACGTTGAGAAGATAGCTGAGAAGATAAGAGAGGGCTTCCGGTTCCTGCGCTCGCTCGGCACCGTTGGGAATGACAAACATTGGGAACGGCGTCTGATTCCTCGCTTGCTCGAAACCGTTGTTCGAGATGACAAAGTAAAAGATGAGATTCTGAAACAAGTTCAGAATGACGGAAGGGTGGTGTCGCGGCTGTGCGCCGCGACGTCGGATTCATGCACGCGTGGCGTGCTGGATTCCCGATGTATAGGTAGGTCTCGCTCGGTACTGGATAAGCGTTTGTGTAATAAATCAGCGGCGTCCGATTTCTCACTCGCTCGAAATCGTTGGGAATTACAACCTATAAAGAAACGGGGTGTCGCGGCCGTGTCGTCCGCCGGGCTGTGGATAACGTGGCCTCCGACAGGCTAAAATTATCCACAGTCTTTAAGCCTGTGCACCCGGAATTGCCTGTAACCCTCCACCGATAAACGGATATTCCGTAAAAAGCCTGTGCATGGATCGGTGGATAGTTTTGCGGGCAACAAAAGCGCGCCTGTTAATAACCTGTGGGCTTCTGTGGAAATAAGACGGACGGCGGGGCCGTTTTGACGACCCTCTCCCCGCCTTTGAGCATACCGAGGAGCCCTGACACCGTGACCCCGAGGACGGGGTGGACGAGCCCGGGGCTTATCTCGGCCAGCGGCTCCAGGACGAAGCGCCGGAGGTGCGCGCGGGGGTGGGGGATCGTGAGCGCGTCCGTATTCATTATGAGCCCGTCGTAAAATACGATGTCGAGGTCGATCGATCTTTCCCTCCACCTACCGCTCCTGACGCGCCCGAGCGCGTCCTCGATCGACCGGAGCTCGGCGAGGAGCCCTTCCGGCGGGATGTCCGTTTCTATGCAGGCGGCGCAGTTGATGAAATCGGGCTGGTCCTTCGGGCCGACGGGCTCCGTCTCGTATACGGACGAGACGGCCGTCACCCGCGCGAACGCGGACAGCATCGACACCGCGAGCATGCAGTTCGCCGTCCTGTCCCCGAGGTTCGATCCCATGCTGATCCAGGCCCTGGCCACGGGATAATGCTAATCGAGATTCCTTTGACTATCCAGCCGCCGTTAATTAGTCTTGTGAAAAGGGAGGTGAAGTTATGCCGCTGCTAAATGAAAAAGAGATAGCCGAGGGGCTCGGGGGGCTTTCGGGGTGGGAGCTCAGGGATAAAGAAATCGTCAAGGCCTTTAAGCTCAAAAACTTCGTCGAGGCCGTCGGCTTCGTTAACGAGGTCGCGGTTCTGGCCGAGAAGGCGGACCATCATCCCGACATACTGATTCAGTACAGGAACGTCACCCTCACGCTTTCGACGCACAGCGCCGGGGGGCTCACGGAAAAGGATTTCAGCCTAGCAAAGGAGATAGACGGGCTGTCGTAAAGGGCGGGCCCCGCTCAGGAGCCCTTTTTCTTCTCTATTACTTCGTAGTCCTCGGTATCCAGGATAATGGTCGTCCTGCCGTTTTCACGCGTGGCGGTGTGGACTTTCTTCTTTTTTCCGAACGACGAGATGAACCTCGCCGCGCCGAATACGATTACGGCAATCCCTATGGCTATGCCGATTACGAGTCCGAAAACAGCGAGCAGAGCGAATATGACGAGCCCTATGATAATCGCCAGCGGGAGGAAATATACCGGCGGCTTGCCCTGGCTCCCTCCCCGGTAGAAAAATATTCTTCTGTTTGAATTCATTTTTGCCTCCGTTAAAGACGCGGTCCCGAAAGGCCCGGCGTCCGGGGTACATATAGTTTACCACGAGCCGGATGCGTCCGTGGTCAAACCGGCACGGGGACGTTCCTGAGAACTTCCTCTATCGCCTCTTCCTCTCCGCCCTGCCCGCCGATGCGCTCGTCTCTCAGGACCACCCTGTGCGCGAGCACGGGGACGGCCATTTCCTTCACGTCGTCCGGGATGCAGTACGTCCTCCCGTCCGTGAGCGCGCGGGCCTGGGCCGCGCTCTTGAGCGCTATGGCCCCCCTCGGGCTGGCCCCGAGCGTAAAGAGCTTCCGGTTCCTCGTTTCGTTTATTATCGCCAGGATGTAGTCGAGTATGGAATCGTCTAGCCTGACCTTCCCGGACATGACCTGGAGGGCGAGGATGTCGTCCCTCGATATGACGGGCCGTATGCCGCTCCACGTGTTCGTCGGGCCGAAGGACGAGAGTATCTCTTTTTCGCTTTCCCTGTCGGGGTAGCCGATGCTTATCCTGACGGCGAACCTGTCGAGCTGGTTTTCGGGGAGAGGGAAGGTGCCCTTGTACTCGAAGGGGTTCTGCGTCGCGATTACCATGAACGGCGCGGGCAGCGTGTGCTCGACGCCGTCTATCGTCACGCGGGCCTCGTTCATCGCTTCGAGTAGCGCGCTCTGCGTCTTCGGGGTCGCCCTGTTTATCTCGTCGGCGAGGACTATGTTGGCGAATATCGGTCCGGGCTTGAACTTGAAGTCGCCCGTGGGCCGGTCGAGGACCGAGACGCCGAGAATGTCGGACGGAAGGAGGTCGCTCGTGAACTGTATGCGCTTGAACGAGAGCTCCGTAGACCTCGCGAGGGCCTGGGCGAGGGTCGTCTTCCCCACGCCGGGGACGTCCTCTATCAGCATGTGCGAGCGGGACAAAAGGGCTATGACAGCCGTCTTCACTATGCGGGGCTTGCCCCTTACCACGCCGCCGATGTTTCTTTCGAGGCTCTTTATCCTGTCGGTGAATTCGAGCGAGTCCAAGACGGATCCCTAGGCGTTGGCGCCGTGGCACTTCTTGTACTTCTTGCCGCTGCCGCACGGGCACGGGTCGTTCCTCCCGACCTTGGCGGTGTTCCTGACGGGCTGCTTTTTCTTCTCTCCCTCTTCCTCGCCGCGGCTTAGCGTCATGCGCTGCTGCTCGGCGCGCCTCCGCCTTTCGAGCCTTTCCATGTCCGTCTCGCTCACGGGCTGTACGCGGAAGAGCTTCTCGCATATGTCGTTGTTGAGCCGCTCCATGAGTCCGGTGAACATGTCGTACCCCTCGCGCTTGTATTCCTGGAGCGGGTCTTTCTGGGCGTAGCCGCGGAGGCCTATGCCCTCACGCAGATGGTCCATGCTGAGGAGGTGGTCCTTCCAGAGATAGTCGAGGGTCTGGAGCATGATGTAGCGCTCTATCTGCCGCATCATCTCGGCGCCGAACTCCTCTTCCTTGGCCTCGTAGAAAGCCCTCGCCTTCTCGCCTATCGCCTCGGCGACGGCGCTCCGGCGCGTGCCGTTCGCAGTGAGCACGGGGACTTCGATGTCGATGTTGAACGTGTTCTTGACGACTTCTCTCAGCTCTTCGAGCGCTTCGTCCTCCGGCACGCCCTTTTCGGGGATCGTCTCGGCCACGAGCACCTCGACGATGTCGTCGGCCATCTCGTAGAGGTTCTCCTTGAGGTTGTCGC
This sequence comes from Candidatus Dadabacteria bacterium, assembly GCA_020849425.1. Taxonomy (GTDB): domain Bacteria; phylum Desulfobacterota_D; class UBA1144; order Nemesobacterales; family UBA2774; genus JADLGH01. Next base: position 19,924 of record JADLGH010000076.1, on the reverse strand, counting down.
CGCCGGCGAGGAATTCCCTCCGCTTCCTGTATACGACCTCGCGCTGCCTGTTTAAGACGTCGTCGTAATCGAGGAGGTGCTTCCTGATGTCGAAGTTCCGTCCCTCGACCTTCTTCTGCGCGTTCTCGATGGAGCGGGTTATCATCTTGTGCTCGATGGGCTCGCCTTCCTCCCATCCGAGCTTGTCCATGATCTTGGTTATCGTCTCGGAGGCGAATATTCGCATGAGGTCGTCTTCGAGCGACACGAAGAACGTGGACGAGCCAGGGTCGCCCTGCCTTCCTGACCTTCCCCTGAGCTGGTTGTCTATCCTTCGGGATTCGTGCCTTTCGGTGCCTATGATGTGAAGACCGCCGAGTTCGAGCACGCGTTTCTTCTCGTCCTCGCAAATCGCCTTGGCCTCGAGCATCGCGGATTCGAACTCGTCGGGCTCGGCGTCCTGCGGCTCCACCTGGAAATTCTTCTTGAGTATGCTCCTCGCGAGGGAATCGTGGTTCCCGCCGAGGACGATGTCGGTGCCTCGCCCGGCCATGTTGGTGGCTATGGTGACGGAGCCTATCCTGCCCGCCTGGGCGACGATCTCGGCCTCGTTCTCGTGCTGCTTCGCGTTCAGCACCTTGTGCTGTATGCGCTGCTTTTCGAGCAGCTTGCTCAGCCTCTCGGACTTTTCTATGGAGGTCGTGCCGACGAGTATCGGCCGCCCCGCGGCGTTTTGCTCCTGTATCTCGGCCGCGACGGCGTCGAACTTCTCGCGCTCGGATTTGTATATGAGGTCGTTCCTGTCCACCCTGACCATCGGCCTGTTGGTGGGGATGACGTTCACGTCGAGGTTGTAGATGTTCTTGAACTCGAACGCCTCCGTGTCGGCCGTGCCCGTCATGCCCGCGAGCTTCCTGTACATGCGGAAGTAGTTCTGGATCGTGATCGTGGCGAGGGTCTGGTTCTCGTTCTCGATTTCGACCCCTTCCTTGGCCTCTATGGCCTGGTGGAGCCCGTCGCTCCATCTCCTCCCGGGCATGAGCCTTCCGGTGAATTCGTCGACGATTATGACCTTGCCGTCCTTCACCATGTAATCGACGTCGCGGTGGAAGAGGTTGTGCGCCCGGAGGCCCTGTATGACGTGATGGAGGAACTCTATGTTCGCGGGGTCGTAGACGTTGCTGACGCCCAGCGCGCGCTCGATCTTGTTCGAGCCCTCTTCGGTCGGCGTGACCTGCCGCGTCTTTTCGTCGAGTGTGAAGTCCACCTCGTTTTCGAGGTTCTTGACGACGCTGTTTATGTCGTAGTAGAGCTGTGTCGAGTCCTCGGAAGGGCCGGATATGATGAGCGGCGTCCTCGCCTCGTCGATGAGGATGCTGTCCACCTCGTCTACTATCGCGAAGTTGTGCTCGCGCTGGACGTAATCGTTAAGCGAGAATTTCATGTTGTCGCGGAGATAGTCGAAGCCGAACTCGTTGTTCGTGCCGTACGTGACGTGCGCCCTGTAGGCTTCCTTCCGCGTGCACTCGACGAGCTTCGTTTTGAAGGCGGCCAGGACGTCGAGGTTCCTTTCGGGCGGTATCTCCATGTCCCTGTATTCGTTCGGCCATACGCTCTGGTTCTTCTCGATCGCCTTTTCCGCGCGCGCCGGGTCTTCCCATTCGATGAGATACGATATCTCGTGGTTTATGACGCCGACGTCTATTCCGAGGAGCTTGTATATGGGCCCCATCCACGTCGCGTCGCGCCGGGCGAGGTAGTCGTTTACGGTGACGAGGTGCGCGCCCAGCCCGGTAAGCCCGTTCAGGTAAAGCGGCAGGGCGGCGACCAAGGTTTTACCTTCACCGGTTTTCATTTCGGCGATGCGGCCCATGTGAAGCACGAGGCCGCCTATGAGCTGGACGTCGAATGGGCGCATGCCGAGCGTCCTCCGCGCCGCCTCGCGCGCGAGGGCGAACGCCTCGGGCACGATATCGAGAAGCTCGTCTTCGAGCCTTTTGTATGCCGCGTCGTCGGGCGACTCGCCGCTGCCGTTAAGGGTGTTCCTGACCCTCTCCTGAAACCCCCCCGTCTTTTCCTGGAAATCCCTGTTGGAAAGCTCCCTGTATTCGTTTTCGTGCTCGGCGACCGGGTCGAGAAGGCCGGCCAGCCTTCTTATCTCCCTGTCGTTCTGGGAGCCTATTATTTTCTTCATTATGTATGAAATCATTTCCTGTAAAAACCTCCGGGTTACCCTGAGAAAATATAAAAGTATATGTGTAAAAACCCCCTATCACAAATGTAAATGGCTGCCGCTATAGGGTGTATATATGACTTTCAGGCTTCCCGCGGTGTCAGCCGAGGTCCACGGAAACGACCGTGGAGGTGCCGGTTTTGTTGGACGTTATGCCTATGAGGGAGTTTACTTCCTGCATGGTTTTCTTGTTGTGGGTGATGAGTATGACCTGCGAATGGTCGTCGATTTCCTTTACGAGCTCGAGAAAATAGGACGTGTTCCTGTCGTCGAGCGGGGCGTCTATCTCGTCGAACAGGAGGAACGGGGCCGGTTTGATGAGGCACGCCGCGATTATGAGCGCAATGGCCGAAAGGGCCTTTTCGCCGCCCGAGAGGAGCGTAATCGACTGGAACTTCTTCCCCCTCGGCCTTACCATCACCTCGACGCCCGATTCGAGGAGGTTCTCGGGGTCCGTGAGGATGAGCTTTCCTTCGCCGCCCTTAAAGAGCCTGCTGAAGATCTCCTGGAACTTCGTGTTCATTATCTCGAACGTCTCGGCGAACCGTTTCTCGGATTCCTTGTCGATCTTGCTTATGGCCTTTCCGAGCGACGAAATCGCCTGGAGGAGGTCGTCCATCTGCTCGTTTAAGAACTGGTGCCTCTCTTCGAGCTTCTCGTATTCCTCGGGCGCGAGGAGGTTTACGGGGCCGAACTTTTCGATCCGGGCCTGGAGCTTCCGGAGGCGGGGCTCCTCGGCGGAGAGGTCGATCTCCTCATCGCCCTCGTCTTCGGGCACGGCCGGGCTTTCTCCGGATCCGGCCGCCGGGAAGCTGCTCCTTCTCATCGCCTCGCCGATGTTCTCGATTTCGATCTGGAGGCTGTTGAGGTCGAGCTCTAAAGAGTTGTTCTTTATCCTGAGCTCCGAGAGTCGGGCGTTCACGGCCTCGCGCTTCTCCTCGGCGGCTCTCAGCCCGGCGAGTATCCCTGCCCTGTCGTCTCTCATTACGCCGAGCTTCCCTTCGCTCTCAGAGAGCGCTTTCTTTATCCCTTCTATCTCGTCTACGGTGCTCTTGTCCCTGTCGATGAATCTCAGCTTTTCGAGCCTTTTCTCCTCGATGCCTTGGGATTCGAGTTCTAGACGCCTGTCGATGGCCTGTACGCGCTTTCCGAGCTCGGCGATGTCCTCGGTGATGCCGGTTTCCTTTTGCATGAGGGAGGCGCAGCTGACTTTCTTGTCGGCTATCTCGCGCTCGATGGCGCGCTCCTCGTCCTCGGCGCTCTTTATCCGGGCCTCGACGTCGCCGAACCTCTGCTCCAAAACGGCCTTCTCGGCGTCGAGCTTCTCCAGCTTCTTCCGCGTCTCTTCCATGAGGGCGAGCTTCTTGTCCGTCTCGATGGAGGTTTCGGCTAGGACGCGGTTTATGATCTCGATCCTCTTTTCGAGCTTTTCGAGGTTGCTCTTGAAGTTGTGTACGTCCTTCCGCGTCTCGGCCTCTTTTATATCCAGCCCGGCGAGCTCTCCCTCGAGGCCCTTTATGTCGGCGTCGAGGCCCCCTATCCGGGCGTCGAGGCCCTCTATTTCGGCCGTCTTCGCGTCTATGAATTTCTGAAGGGCCTCGACCGAGGATTTAAGGTTCTCGATCTCGCGCTTCCTTTCGAGGACGCCCGGCTGCGCAGTGCCGCCGGAAACGGCGCCGTCCGGGTGCACGTAGTCGCCCTCGGCCGTAACGAAAGAGGCGTTCTCCGTGGCCGACGCCCTTAACTCGACCGCCCGGCCGAGCGTGGGCGCGAGGTATATGCTCTTCAGCATCTCCCTCACCGATTCGGGGCCGTCCGGGCCGAGCTCGACGAGCTCGGAGAGCGGCCTGCAGCCTGGGAGCGGGCTCGCGTGTCCAGCGCCGTTCGCGGGCCCTCCGGGTATGAACGTCCCGCGCCCGAGCGATCTTTCGCGGAGCGCCCCGACCGCCCGGATGGCCTCGTCGTGTCCGCCGACGACTATCCACTTTATCTTCTCGCCGAGGGCCGATTCGACCGCCCTTTCGTAACCCTCGAAAGTGGAAATGAAGTCGGACACCGTGCCGAGAACCCCGTTCCCCTTGTTTTCGAGTATGAAGTCCCTTATGCCCTCGGGGAGCCATTCGTAATTTATTTCTATCTGGTTGAGCGCGTTCAGACGGGACGCGTTTTCCTTGAGCTCTTCCTTCGCAGATTCGTTCTCGGCGGCGTGCCGGGACATCTCCTCGCGGGCCGACGACATGGCCGCCGCGAGCCCTTCTTTCTTCTCTCTTATCCCGGCCTTCCGGGCCTCGTATTCGGCGAGCACCCGCTCAGTCCCGGAGATTTCGAGGACGAGGTGCTCCCTTTCCTCGCCGGCCTCGGATACCTCCCTGTCTATGGATTCCTTCCTCGAATATAGCTCTTCGAGCTCCTTTTCGTATCCGAGCGCCGCGCCCTTGAGCGAGCTGTACTCGTCGAGCGTCTTGAAAAGGGAGTCTCTTATCTCCCTGTGCTCGGTCCTTATCTCGGCGAAGCCCGCCTTCACGCCGGCGAGCTTCTCCTCGCTCCCGGCAATGTCCTCGCGGCCCGTCCCGAGCTCTTCCCTCACCCCTTCGAGGGCGGCCTTCTTGGAGTCGATCTGCGAAAGGAGGCTCGCGCGCTCGTTCGTCATGAGTCCGGCCTCGCTTTCTATCTTTTCGATGAACCTGTCGATGCTGGATATCTCGGTCCTGATGAGCTCCTGGGAGGAGATCTTCTGGTTGAGCTCGGTCCTCGTCCTGAATATGGCTTCTTCGAGGCCCCTGAGCGCTTCCTCGGATTCGGACGCGCGCTGGCCGAGGGCCTTCTGGACGCCGGCCGCCTGCAGGATTTCGGCCTCGGCCTCCGAGACGCGGCGGTCGAGGTCCGCCTTGTCGGCGAGGACCTTCTGCCTCCTGGCTTCGAGCTTCCGTGTCTTCGCGCGGAGTATGTGGAATTCGAGAACCCGGGCCTCCTCGGAAAGCTCCCTGAACTCGGCGGCCTGCCTGGCCTGGAGGCTCAGGGTTTCCATCTGGCGCTTTACCTCGTTCGTCATGTCCTTGACGCGCGAGAGGTTCTCGCGCGTGGTCTTGATCCGGGTTTCGGTCTCGCGGCGCCTGAGCTTGTACTTCCTTATCCCGGCGACCTCTTCTATCACCGTCCTCTTGTCCTCGGGCTTGGCCGTTATGAGCTGGTCTACGCGGCCCTGCCCGATGATGGAGAACGCCCTCGCGCCCGAGCCCGTGTCTATGAATATGTCGGTTATGTCCTTCAGCCTGCACTGGACGCCGTTAAGGTAATATTCGTTCTCGCCCGAACGGAAGACCCGGCGCTTTATCTCGACCTGCTCGAAATTGTAATTCTGCACCTTCTCCATCACGAGCGACACTTCGGCCATGCCGAGGGGCTTTAAGAATTCGCTTCCGTTCGAGATCACCTCTTCCATGACGTTCGCACGGAGCTGCCTCGGGTTCTGCTCGCCGAGAATCCACCTTATGGCGTCGATGATATTCGACTTGCCGCAGCCGTTCGGCCCCACGATTGCGTTGAGCTCGTGGTCGAAGTGGATACGCGTCTTGTCGTAGAAGGATTTAAAGCCGGATATTTCCAGTGACTTTATTTTCATTGCTGAGAGTCTCGTTCAAGATAATCAAAACCGGGGCAAAAGTAAATAACCCGCCGGGGAAAAGCGCGGCGGGACGAAAGGGCGGCGACGGGCCGGCTACCTCTTGAAAAGGCTCGACCAGAACTTCTTTTCGGGCTTCTTCTCGTTCCGCGCGCTGGACTTGCGCGTGTTTATGAGCCTGAGCTCTCTTTTGGCCTCGATGTAATCGGGCTCGATCTCTATGGCCTTCTGAAAGCATTTCTCGGCGTTCTTGAGGTCGTTCTGGTGTTTGTATATGGACCCGAGATAGTAGTGGTTCTCCGGTATCTTCACGTTCATGCTGATCGCCTTTTCGAGCGTCTTTACGGATTCCCCGAGCACGCTCGACTTGTTTTCGGCGGCGAGATACTTCGTCCACCCGTGGGCGCCTATGTAGGCGGCCTCGTCGGGGTTCATCCTGACGGCCTCGCGGATATTTTTTTCCGCCTCGGCATAGTCGCGCTGCACTAGGAGCGTGACCCCCTTTTTAAACGCCATTTCGGCCTCGTATATGTACTTGGCCTGGCTCTTGAGGTCGGCGAGCTCTTCCTGGGAATCGTACTTCTCCCTCTTGTCGCTCTGCGAGAGTGTCTCGTACGCCGACGTTATGCGCGTGAAAATTTCTTCCGCCTTTACCCTCGTATCGTGGTCGGCGCCCGGGTTTACGTCCGGGTGATAGTTCTTTACGAGCTTGTAGTAGGCGTCGCGTATCCGCTCGCCCGAAGAGCCTTTTTCGACGCCGAGTATCTCGTAATGGTCCCTCGCTTCGAGGCCTTCGTAAAAGCCGTTGACCCGCTCCGCGAAGGCGTCGCCGGTATTGTTGCCGGGGATTCCCCAGTTGTGCTCGAAGGGCTCGTCGGCCGGTTCTTCTTCCACGGCTTCGTTCTCGTCGCGGGCGGCGTCCCTGTCGAAATCGAGGACGAGCTCGGGCTCGGTGTCGGGCCCGGCGGAGGGCCGGGACGGGTCCCGGGCGCCGGCGCCCCCGGCTTCGCCGGACTCTGCGGCATTCCCCGCGCCGGATGCCCCGGGCTCGTCTTTCTCGAAGTAAAATGTGCTCCCGAAGCCCGCCTCGGCGGCCGTCGATTCTTCCCCGCCGCCGCTATCTTCCGGCTCGTCGAAAGAGCTGAAATCGATCTCCCATACCTTTTCTTTTCTCTGCTCTTCCTCTTCTTTTCTCTGCTCTTCCTCGGTCTCCGGGGCCTCGCCTGTTTCAATGGCCTCGCCGGGAGCGAGCCACGGCTCCGTTTCGCTCGCCGGGGGGCCGGTTTCGAGCGTGAGCCCGGGTGAGTCGTCTTCGCCTTCTTCGGCGTCGCTCCGGGCGGATTCGGCCGGGGACGTAAATTCGATCCCGGGCTCGCCCGCCGGGGCCCCTGTTTCGATTTCGAAGACCTCTCCCGTCTCTTCGCCGCGGGACTCCGTCGATATAGGCTCTATGGAGATATCTTCGCTCTCCGTCTCCCACGGCATCGGAGACTCGTCGTTCCGAAAGGGCTTCCAGCCGCCGGGAGCTTCCCCGGAGGGCTTTTCGGCGTCGTCGCCCGGCAGGTCGGGAAGGAGGTCTTTTATCCCGGAGAGGGGGCCTTCTTCCCCGGGTTCCGGGGCCTCGTTCGTTTCGGATGTCTCTTCGAGCGAGAGCTCGGGCTCCATCCCGGAATCGAGCTCCGTATCGAGGGACAGCTCCTCCCGGTTGTCCCCGGTCGGCGGATCGCTTTCGCCGGGTCCGGGCGCGCTTTCTTCGAGATTAAGGGCGAATTCGTCCGTATCTCCGGCGTCTTCGAGGGACTCGTCCATCTCTATTTCCCAAACCTTTTCCCCGGTCTCCTCTTCGGCCGCGCCGGGCGTCTCCGGCGTAAAACCCGGCGTTTCTTCCGTCCCGGCGGCCGCATGTGAAGCCTCTTCGGCGGCGATGCCCGCCACTGCGGCGTCATCCCTTTCGGGCTCCATTTCGCCGAGCCTCTTTTCAATCGAGGACCGCCCGACCCTGTCGAGCGCGAGGCCGGGTATGGAGAGGAGCCTGAAGAGCGAGAGGAAGTAGAGGAGCTTGAGCGTTTCGTCCTTTTCGAGGCGCGAGGATTCGAGTGCTTCTCTTAAATGCGCCCTCGGTTTTAAAAGCTGTACGAATCTGAGCTCTTTGGGCTTGAGCCCGAGGCTGCCGGCCTCGGCCTTTAGCCTCGGCCTGACTTCGACGACGGGGTTCCTGCCCACGAGGTCCTCGACATCGACGTATCTTTTTATGCCTTCGTATACGAGACGCGGGAGATTCAGCTGGTACGATACGGCTTCCCCCGGCGAATTAACGCCCTCCCTGAATTCGTACCTGCCCTGGAGATAATAAAACCCCCGGAGTATCTTCTCTTCTATCTGGAGCTCGAGGTAGCTGTTGAGCTCGTGGGGGGATGTGATGCCCATGCCGAAGAGCACCTCTCCGAATTTCTGTTCGGTGCCGGCTGAAATGTCTATCGCCTTTTCGTAGCTCGCGCGGTCTATTTTCCCCCTGTCGAGGAGTATACGCCCTATGGCCGTCTCCACGTCGCCGCCCTCGGCGAACGTCGGAACGCCGGCCGTGAAATAGACGTCGAGATTGGAGTTCGACCTGATCGAGAGTATTCCCGTCTTTTTCTTTTCGTATATATCGGCGAGGATGCAGGGGAAGAATGTCGATTTCATGCTCCCCTCGTTCTCCGTATTCGCCGGCTCCTTCGTCGAGGATTTTTCGGAATAGTTCTGTTTGATGAAGTCGAAGAGAGAGGTCAGGCGGTTTTTGTCGTCGAATATAAGAACGGGCCTTCGCCCGGGGGCCGGGGCGCCGCCGGGCGCGAAATCGACCGCCTCGAAGCTGTCCGAGGACCTGAGGGACGCGATGAGGGCGGGGCTAAGCTCCTGGTCTATGAGCTCCAGGACCGCGAGGTCGGGCTTCTCGTAGAACAGCCTGTCGAGGCCGTCCTTGTAGTTCAGGACCACTGTTGTATATAACTCTCTTAACTCCAGGAATTCCTTGATTACGTAGCAGTAATCCCTGTCGGAACCGATGACAAGAGCTCTCTTAGACAATGTTGCCGGCTGCTCCCTGGTGCATTTTATCCCTGTACGGGGAATAACTGGGCGTTCGGTATTATCTCGGCCCTCCGCCTCATGTCCTGAAGCCAGCTCTGCATGATCTCGGCGCGCTGGCGGTCGAGCTGATGCGCCCTGATTTCCTCTTTCTCCTGCTGGAACTCGTCCATCGAAACGCCCTGCTTATCTTTAAACGAAACTATGTAGAAGTTCTCACCGTTAGTATAGACCTTGTTCGATACCGCGAGCCCGGGGTCTATCTGAAAGGCATCGGCCCTGAGCTCGGCCGAGCCTATCCCGGGGACGTTATCCCTCCGGGAGAAGTAGCCCGTTTCCTCTATCTCGAGCCCGAGCTTTTTCGCCTCGGCCTGGAGGTTCGCCCTGCCCGCGGCGTTAAGGTCCTTGACTATCGAGGCGGCTTTTCCGGACGCGGCCGAGGAGGCCTTCTCCTCTTTTAGCTCCAGTGCCGCTTTTTCTTTCGCTTCCTCGAACGTCTGCTCGCGCTTCGGTGTTACCTCCGTTACCTCGACGGCCCAGACGGTGTTCCCGACAGGGATGAGGAACGTCTGCCCGGATTCGGTTTCGAAGGCCCTCCGCGCGATTACGGGAGGGACGTCGTCGATAACCCTGGCCTGCCTGAACGGCCCCGCTTCGAGCACGGGCCCCGCGGAGTATTCGGCGGCCACGGCGTCCACCGACTTGGCGGAGGCGCTCCCCGCCTCGCCCGAAAGCCGCTGCCTCGCCGCATCGGCGCGCCCGGACTTGAGCCTGGCCTCGATGTCGCCCCTGACCTCTTCCAACGGGCGGACCCTGCCGTCCTCTGTCTGGAACTCGTCCGAATATGCGTCGTAATAGGACTTGATTTCCTCGTCGGTGATTTTTATGCTGGACTCGAAGGCTTCGGGGGTGAGCTCGACGTACCGTATCTTTCTCGTTTCGGGCATTACGAATTTCGCCTTGTTCTTTTCGTAATAGCTCTTTATCTCGTCTTCGGCCGGGTTTTCTTCGCTCGCGAAATCTTCCGCCGAGAGCTGTATGTACGCGATGTTTACCTTCTCGTTCTCCATGGTGTAGGAGCTGAGGAGATTCTCGTCCGTGACGACGGCCGTGTTCTGTATGATCCCGGACATTTTATCGGCGAGCATCTCTTCCCTGTAGCTCGCCTCGAAATCCTCGACGGACTGGTTCCGGGTTTGCCGTATGAAGTTCGCGAACATCTCGCCGCCCACGAACTGCCCGTCTATCTGGAAGGCCGGGTTCGATGTTATGGACTCGACCAGCTCTTCGTCCGTTACCCTGAGCCCGAGCTCTTTTGCCTTCTGGGCCAGGAGCTTCGTATTTATGAGCTGGTTAAGGGCTATGGCGTTTAACTGGAGCATCTGGTCGGGCGTGAGGTCGGCGTCCGGGCTGAGCTGCGCCTTTATCATGTCGCGCATGATTGCGAAATCCGCCGCGCTTATCTCTTCGCCGTTGACCTCGGCCGCGACGTTCACGGGCGTCCCCATCATTCCGGCGAAATCGTCGGACATGAACCCCAGTCCGAGCACCATTATTACTGCAAGTAAAATCAGAACTCCCCTTACGAACCAGGCGTTTTTACTCCTTATAATATCGAGACTCATCTGTGTATATACCCCTCGGGCGGATAATTTATATAAAAATCTATATCACTTCGGATTCAGTTTCAACTGAGGGCGGGAATAACGGGCCGATTGGCGCGGCCCGGGACGAGGAGCGGGCAGGAGGGGGTTTTCCCGGGGAGGGGGGCGCGTGAAGGTCCCCGGGCGCGGGGCAACTTGACAGCCCCAGGGGGGTCAAATATGCTTACCGGCTCAATCTCCCGGCCGCATTCGGCCGAGAGACGCAGTCAATCTTCTCTCTTTAAAGGTTTAACCTCATGATAACTGCTCTCGGGGGCGGGGTCGGGGCCGCGAAATTCCTTGAAGGCCTTTCCGCCGTAATCGGCAGTGAACCCCTTAACGCGGTCGTAAACACGGGGGATGACGTAACTCTCCACGGTCTCAGGGTCTCTCCCGACGTCGATACCGTCATATACCGGCTCTCGGGCCACGTGGACAGGCAGAGGGGGTGGGGCCTCGAGGAGGACACGTTCAGGTGTCTTTCGGCGCTGTCGAGGCTGGGCGGGGAAACCTGGTTCAATATCGGGGATTCGGACTTCGCGACCCACATTTTCAGGACGCACCTCCGCGCGGGCGGGGTTACGGCCACGGAGACGGCGTCGAAAATCGCGGCCGCTTTCGGCCTGCCCGGCAACATAAAGGTCCTCCCCATGACCGACGACGACGTCGAGACGTGGATAGAGACGCCCGAGGGGGAGATGCACTTTCAGGAATATCTCGTAAAGAAGAGGATGAGGCCCGAGGTCCTGGGCGTCGTCCTTAAAAATATAGAGAACGCCGCGCCGACGCCCGCGGTTCTGGACGCCATCCGGGGGGCGAGGGGGATAATAATCTGCCCGAGTAACCCCATAATCAGCATAGGGCCTATCCTCGGCCTCGGGCGCGTGAGAGACGCCATAATGGAATCCGGGGCCAGGAAGATAGCCATAAGCCCTCTCATCGGCGACGCGCCGCTCAAGGGGCCCGCCGACAGGCTCATGAAAGGGCTCGGGCTCAGGGTGACCTCCGTGCAGGTGGCCGAGCTGTACAGGGATTTCCTCGACGTCATGATCATCGATACCCGGGACGCCCACGAGGCGGACGAGATAAAAAACCTCGGGATCGAGCCCCTCGTAACCGACATACTTATGCCCGTCCCGGAAAGGGCCGCGGCGCTGGCCAGGGCTGTAACAGCGCTCCTTTGACGCCTTCGTTCGGCTTGACTTTATCCGCCCGTTTGTGAGAATATTACTTGATACGCTTGGGGTGAAAGCGCCTTTCAGGTGTTAAAACAATTCCTTCCGCGGGGCCGCGGGGGAAAGCCTCTTGATATGAAGAATATAGAAGCGCTCATACCTTCGGGGGACAATACTCCCCTTCCCGACCGTTTGCGCGGCATTACGGACATGCTAGGGGCCGAGGCGTCCGCGCCGGTAAGGACGGCGGGCATAATAGAGAAGGCTCTCTCGGGCGAGACGATAAACAGGGAAGACGCCCTTACGATCGCCGGTTTGGGGAACGACGAGCTTCCCTATATACTCCTCGCCGCGTCCGAGATAAGGGACAGGGGGAAGGGAAGGGTGCTCACGTTCTCCCGGAACGTCTTCGTCCCGCTGACGCAGCTCTGCAGGAACCACTGCGGATACTGCACCTTTAAATACGAGCCCGGGGAAGGTGCGCTGTTCCTGAAGCCCGGCGAGGTAATCGACATGGCATCCAAAGGGGCCCGGCTCGGCTGTACGGAGCTCCTCTTCGTCACGGGGGACAAGCCCGAGCTAAAATACGGGGAGTACAGGGACGCCCTCGGCGCTATCGGCTACGAAACCACCGCCGAGTATCTCATCGACATGGGCGCGGCGGCGCTCGACGAGGGGATTTTCCCCCATACGAATCTCGGGCTCGCGACGCACGACGAGCTCCTCGGCTTTAAGAAATCGAACCCCAGCATGGGGCTCATGCTCGAAAACATCAGCATGCGCCTTTTAAAGAAAGGCGAGGCGCATTACAGGTGCCCGGACAAGGTTCCGAAGCAGCGTATGAAGACGATGGAAACGGCGGGCGAGCTCGGCATCCCGTGGACGACGGGGATACTCGTCGGCATAGGCGAGACGTGGGAAGAGAGGGTGGATTCCCTCTTCGCTATAAAGGACCTCGACGACGCCTACGGGCACATACAGGAATTAATCATACAGAACTTCTGCCCGAAGCAGGGGATAATCATGGAGAAATACCCGCCCCCCGACTTCGTGGACATGCTGAAGATAGTCGCGATAACGAGGCTCGTCTTCGGAAAGGACATGAACGTACAGATTCCGCCCAATCTTAACCCGGGGACGTACCAGCTCTTTTTATATTCCGGCGTGAACGACCTGGGCGGCGTTTCGCCCATAACGATCGACTACGTGAATCCGGAGGCCCCGTGGCCGAGGCTCGAAAGCATGAGAGAGCTTTCCGGGGCGGCGGGCTTTACGCTCAGGGAAAGGCTGCCCGTGTATCCGGAATTCATAGATGGGAAATACATCGACGCGCCCCTTCTCGAAAGGGTGAGGGCGGCGGTCGATGAGCTCGGCTACGTGCCGCTTGAGGAGACAGACCCAGATGGATCGAATTGAAGACGCCATATCATACATACAGGACACGAGGGGCCTCGGGCTCGACGGCGTTCTCGGCAGGGTGAACGGCGCCACGGGAAGGATTCTGGACAAGGCGCTCTCGGGGGAGGAGATTTCAGTCGAGGAATCTATTCACCTCTTCGCCATAACCGACCCGGACGAGCTTACGGCCCTGGCCGTAACGGCCGACGCCATCCGTAAAGAGGACGTGGGCGACGTCGTTACCTACGTCGTCAACAGGAACATAAACTTCACGAACATATGCAACACGTACTGCGGCTTCTGTAACTTCATGGCCCCCGAGGGGGACGAGAGGGCGTATTTCCTTTCCATGGACGAGATAGCGGACAGGGTGAAGGAGGCCTGGGAAATAGGGGCGACCGAGGTCTGCATGCAGGGCGGGATGCACCCCGACATAGACGGGAACTTTTACGTAGAGCTCATAAAGGCCGTCAAGAAGGCCGTCCCCGAGATGCACACGCACGCCTTTTCGCCGTTCGAGATATTCTACGGCGCGCAGACGCTCGGCATTTCGGAAGAAGATTTCATCGTGAAGTTAAAGGACGTCGGCCACAACACCTTCCCGGGCACGGCGGCCGAGATACTGGTCGAGGAAGTGAGGAAGATAATCGCCCCCCGCAAGATGCCGACCGAGGCGTGGATAAGGATCGTCAAGAAGGCTCACAAGGCCGGGATGCGGACGACGTCCACGATAATGTACGGGCACGTGGACAAACCGCACCACTGGGCGGAGCACATAGGCATACTGAGGGACATACAGAAAGAGACCGGCGGATTCACCGAGTTCGTCCCGCTCCGCTTCATCCCCTGGAACACGAGGCTCTTCAAGCACTCGAAGGGCAAGGTGCAGGAGGGGCCGGGCGACGTCAACCAGCTCAAGATGTACGGCGTCTCGCGCCTCATGCTCCGCGGATGGATAAACAACATCCAGGTGTCGTGGGTGAAGCAGGGGCCCGAGTTCGCGCAGTTCTCGCTCACGGCGGGGGCTAACGATTTCGGCGGCACCCTCATGGAGGAGCAGATTTCGCGCTCCGCCGGCGCCAGCTACGGGCAGTACTTCCCGCCCGAGGAGTTCAGGCGTCTCACGAGGGAGATAGGCCGAATCCCCGCTGAAAGGACCACCACATACGGCATTCGCCAGATGTTCGATAAGGACGGGGTGAATTAAAGAAGCCGGAACGCGGCTTCTTCGCGGGCGCTGCATGCGGGGGGCTGACGGCTTTCCGGGGCAGTGTGCGGATGACTCGCACGGGCGGCGTTAAGGGATTATCTCTCCCCTCAAATCATAGACGTCGGCGTCGGTGATTTTTATATTCACGAGGTCGCCGGTTTTAAACTCTCCCGTTTTTTTCACGTACGTGTATCCGTCCACCTCGGGGGCCTGCGAGGGTATCCTGGCTATATAATCGCCGTTTTCCTCGCCTTCGATGAACCCTTCGTGGACGGTTCCTATGAGGGAGAGGTTCTTCCCGAGCGAAACCTCCGACTGCGCTTCGAGGAGCCGCTCGTACCTCTCTTCCTTCACCTCTTCGGGCACCTGCCCGTCCATCGAGCCGGCCGGCGTCCCTTCTTCCTGCGAGTACTTGAACGCCCCGGCCCTGTCGAATCCCGTCTCCTCCACGAATTCGAGGAGCTCTTCGAATTCGTCGTCCGTCTCGCCGGGAAAGCCGACGATGAAGGTGGTCCTCAGAACGACGCCGTCTATCCCGTCCCGGAGCTTCTTCAATATATCCCTGATTCGCTCGGGCGGGGTCTTCCTGTCCATCGCCCTCAGCACGCGACCGTTTATGTGCTGGAGCGGCATGTCGATGTAGGGGAGTATCTTTTCCTCGCGCGCTATGAGCTCGACGAGCGAATCGGTTATCCCCCACGGGTAGCAGTAGTGGATCCTTATCCACCCGAGGCCGTCCACCGCGGCCAATTCGCGGAGCATCGTTTCGAGGCTCGTCCCGATGTCGCGCCCGTAGCTCGTCATGTCCTGCGCGATGAGATTGATTTCACGGACGCCCTGCCTGGCGAGGCCCTCGGCTTCGCCGACTATCGAGGCGACGGGCCTGCTCTTCATAATGCCGCGCATTTTAGGGATGATGCAGAAGGAGCACGTACGCGAGCAGCCCTCGGAAACCTTCACGTACGCGTAGTGCCTCGGCGTCAGCATGACGCGCGGCGTGTCGGGGTCGTATATCGTCCCCGGCGGGTTCTTGTGTATGGCCCCGGGCCGCCTGTCTTCGAGGACCTCGTGTATTTTAAGGAGGTTCCCCGTCCCCCAGAAGGCGTCCACTTCCGGAAGCTCGTTCCTGAGCGTCTCGGAGTATCTCTCGACGAGGCATCCCGTTACGATGAGCTTTCGGCAGCTCCCGCTCACCTTCCTTTCGGAGAGCTCGAGGATCGTGTCGATGGACTCCTTCTTCGCGTCTCCTATGAAGCCGCAGGTGTTTACGATTATTACGTCGGCTTCGTCTTCGGGCGAGATTTCGTGACCGGACCTTGTTAAAGCTCCGCTCATGATCTCGCTGTCGACGAGGTTCTTCGAGCAGCCGAGGCTCACTATGGATATCTTCATGCGCGTTTTTTCAAGATGTGAGAGACCTTGCCCGAGTCCATCGCAAGGATTATCTCTCCCTCGTCTCCCTTGCCGAAGTTCTCGAACGCTACCTCTTCGAGGTGCCTAGATATTATAACATCCAGGCCGCGGGCCCCCGTCTGGCGCCTTACGGCTTCGTCGATTATGAATTCGGCGACGCCCGGCTCGATGCGGAGCTGAAAACCCTCTTCCTCGAATTCCCTCTGGTAGTTCCGGGTCTTGATGTGGATTATCTCCATGAGCGTATTTTTGTTGAGCGGCGAAAACGGCACTATGCGGTTGAACCTCGAAATCAGCTCGGGGAGGAACCCGAACATGTGGAACTTCGATATGTCGTCCGCTTCGTCTTCCGTCATGCTGTAGGCGATGGAATCTTCGTCGCCGCGTCCCTCTTCGAGCTTTTGCATGAAACCGAGGTTTCGCTTTTCGAGGAGGCTCCGTATGCCCGAGAACGCGCCCACGGAAAAGAACGTTATGTCGCGGGTCGAGATGAGCGCCCTCGGCCCCCGGCTCGAAAATCCGAAGTCGAGAGGTATCTGGACGTCCGTCCCTTCGAGGATCTTGAGGAGCTCCCTCTGTACGCCGTACCCGGACACGTCCTTCGTCGTCCCCTGCCCGGCGAACCTCGCGCTGCTGTACGCCCCGGCTATCTTGTCGAACTCGTCGAGCACTATGACGCCGCACTCGGCGATGTCTATGCTCTCGTTGGCGGCGTAGACGAGCTGTACGAGTATGTTGACGACGTCGTCGCCGACGTACCCCGACTCGGTGAACTTCGTCATGTCTATGATGACGTAGGGGAGCTTGAATATCTCGCCGAAGAGTAGCTCTATCAGGTATGTCTTTCCGCAGCCCGTCGGCCCCATGAGTATGGTGTTCGGGCGGGGCGGCAGAACGGTGCGCGGCATATTTTTCGTATGGAGGAGCTTCAGTCTCTTGACGTGCCTGTACGAGGCGAGGGAGACGGCCTTCCGGGCGAGAGGCTGGCCCCTGTATCCGAGCTTTTCGAGCTCCGAGTATATCTTTTTCGGTGAGGGGAGAGGGACTGTCTGAATGAAATCCTTAACGTAGTAAACCTTCTCTCCTCTTCTCATAAGCGCCGCCTCACGGATTATTATTCTAAGAATTCTGGCAGTCTTTTCAAGCTATGCCTATATTATACCCCCTCCGCCCGGGAGAGGCCGGAAATTCCCGTTCTTTAATATAACCCCGGAGCTTTTATGATTAGCCGCTTTAAGTATGCCGTTTAACCGTTTGCCGGGGCGGGTTTATCCCATTGACTATTTTCGGGACGATTATTATAATTTGGCGTAGGAATTCGATGACCGCTCGAGGAGGTGGACATGAAATACTTTGCCGGAATGCTTCTTGGAATCATGGTTTTCGCTTCGGCTGCTATGGCGGACTCGACGAGGATCACGAACTATAACTATAGCCCGAGCGACGCCCTTCATCCGTTCAAGCTCATAAGCCTCGCCGCGAGGCCCCCGCTCGGCTTTGCGAGCCTCTTCGTAAAGGGCACCTACTGGGTTCTCGACGTCGATCCCATAAACAGGGCGTTTAATATAGAGAGCGACCCCTCGATGAATATCGACGCCGATTATTGAGGGAACATGGGGAAAACCGGGGCGGCTTCGGGCTTTGCGCGCCGCCTCCGGAAACGCTCAGTCCTTCATGAACATTTCGAGTATGGCTTTGCCCGCGTGGAGCTTGTTCTCCGCCTGGTCGAAGATTATCGACCGCGGGCCGTCGGCGACTTCCGCCGTTATTTCCTCGCCCCTGTGCGCCGGGAGGCAGTGCATGACGAGGGCGTCTTTCGACGCTTTCGCTAAAAGCCCGGCGTTTACCTGGTAGGGTTTGAACATCTTCATCCTCTTGTCGGTCCCCTCTTCCTGGCCCATGCTTACCCAGACGTCGGTGTATATGACGTCCGCGCCGCTTACGGCTTCGTCCGGGTCGTTCGTCACCTCTACGCCCTCGCCGCTTACGCCGAGCGACGAGAAGTCGGGCTCGTATCCGCGCGGGGTCGCGATCGCGAGCTTAAAGCCCAGTATCGCCGCCGCGCCTATGAACGAGTTGGCGACGTTGTTGCCGTCGCCGATGAAGGCGAGCTTCATGTCGCCGACGTCGAGCCCCCTCTCCTTTATCGTGAAGAGGTCGGCCACGATCTGCGTCGGGTGCCCGATATCGGTAAGCGCGTTTATCACGGGGATAGTCGAGTGTTTCGCGAATTCTTCGAGCTTCTCTTGCTCGAAGAGCCGGAGTATGACGCCGTCGAGATAGGACGAGAGCACCTTCGCCGTGTCCTCGACCGTTTCGCCGCGCCCGAGCTGAAGGTCGTTCGGGTTAAGATAAAGCGCGTTCGCGCCGAGGTCGTTTATCGCGACTTCGAAAGAAACGCGGGTCCTCGTCGAGAGCTTCTCGAAGATAAGCGCTATCGATTTCCCGGCGAGAGTGGGCGTAGTCCTGGCGGCCTTCTTCGCGGCCTTGAGCTCGGCAGAGCGCCTGAAGAGATGTTCGAAATCCTCTTTGTCTATGTCCGAAATCCTGAGGAAGTTTCTAGGCATTCCCGGCCTCGCCGAGTGTTTCGCCGATAATCTCTATCGCCTCGTCTATCTCCTTTTCGCCCGCTATGAGCGGGGGTAGGAGCCTCATGACCCTCTGCTCCGTGAGTATCGTCAGGAGCCCCTTGCCGACGGCCCTCGATACCGCGTCCTTTGCGATCCCGGGGGATTTGAACTCTACGCCCAGTATGAGCCCCTTGCCCCTTACGTCCTTTACGAGGCCGGGGTGCGCTTCTTTGATCGCGGCGAGCCTTTCGAGGAAATACGCCCCGGACGACGCGGCCCGGTCGAGAAGGCCGTCTTCCATGATCGTCCTTATAACGGCGAGACCCGCGCTCATCGCGATAGGGTTTCCCCCGAGCGTAGTGCCGTGGACTCCGGGCGTGAAGTGCCTGGCCACCCGGTCCGTCGCCAGGAAAGCGCCGCAGGGTATGCCGCCGCCGAGCGCCTTCGCGAGCGTCATGATGTCGGGCTCGATCCCGTAATGCTCGTACGCGAAGAGCTTTCCCGTCCTGCCCATTCCGACCTGTATCTCGTCGAGCATGAGGAGCACTTTCTTCTTCCTGGTGAGACGCCTTACGTCACGAAGATAATTTTCATACGGTATCACTACGCCGTTTTCGCCCTGTATGGGCTCCAGCAGAACGGCGCAGACCTTCTCGTCGGAAAGGGCCTTTTCGATCGGCTCTATCTTCCCGTAGGGCACCGCCTTGAACCCCGGAAGGAGCGGCTTGAAACCGGCCTGGTATTTTTTGTTCGTCGCGCTAAGCGCCCCGAGCGTCCTTCCGTGAAAGGAATCGCGCGCGTGGACGATCTTGTACCGGCCGCCGTTGGCCCCGCCCCATTTGCGGGCGAGCTTTATCGCGCCCTCGTTGGCCTCGGTCCCGCTGTTACAGAAAAATACCTTGTCTGCAAAGGAGTTCTCGACGAGGAGCCGCGCGAGCTCGGCCTGCTTTTCGACGTGGAAGAGGTTAGAGACCTGCATCAGGGTCTTGCACTGCCCGGTGACGGCGCGGACTATGTTGGGGTGGCAGTGGCCGAGGTTGTTGACGGCGATGCCCGTGATGAAGTCGAGGTATTCCTTCCCGTCCTCGTCCCAGACCCTGCACCCCTTCCCGCGCGCGAGCGCTATGGGGTAGCGGCCGTACGTGTTCATCAGGTACTCGCCGCTTTCGGCTATCGTCTCTTCGCTGCTCAAAGTAGTATCTCCGTTCCCACGCCCGCGTCGGTGAATATCTCGAGAATTAGCGCGTGGTCTATCGTGCCGTCTATTATGTGCACCTTGTCGACCCCGTCGTGAAGGGCCTCTATGGCGCACATGACTTTTGGAATCATCCCGCCCTGGATCGCTTCCTGCCTTATGAGCTCGCGGGCTTCGGGTTCGGTGATGCTCGAAAGGAGGTTCTTCTCCCTGTCGAATATGCCCGGGACGTTCGTCATGAGTATGAGCTTTACGGCCTTGAGCGCGCCGGCTATCTTCCCGGCCACGTGGTCGGCGTTTATGTTGTACGTCCTGCCTTCCTTGTCGAACCCTATGGGGGCGATCACGGGGATGAAGCCCGCATCTTCGAGGACTTTTATGAGGTGAGGGTTGACGGACTCCACCTCGCCGACCATG
>JADLGH010000075.1 GCA_020849425.1 Candidatus Dadabacteria bacterium | reverse complement strand
TTTCCGCGAACACCTCTGCGTATTCCACCACCGTAAGGCCGCCCCTTTCGTTAAAAACGGCGCGGTAGCGGTTAAGGCCCGTCATCCCGTCCGTGTAGTTTTTGTATTCGATCTGGCTCTCGTGCGCATCGATGGCCGCCCGCTTTACGTGCATCTGGAGGGATATGTCCTCGAACCTGTCGTAGGAAGGCAGCGGCGTCCATACTTCGTAGCACCAGATCCCGGGCACATCGGAAAGGCCCCTGTCCATTCCCCGGAGAGCTTCGAGGGCCGCGGAGGACACGGCCCTGTGGGTGGGATGCTTGTCGATCTCTGGGTGCGGCATGTATATCTCGTGCGGCGAGAAGCGCTCCAGGGCGTCTTTCAGCGCTGCGACGAAAGAGAGACCGTTTTCCGTCGAGCGGAGATCGGCGAGGCCGAGGAGTATGAGGTAGCCGATTCCGAGCACGGCCGCAGCGTCCCTTACCTCGGACGCCCTGAGCTCCGCCATCTCGTCCTCGCCGAGCCCGTAGAGGCTCGTGCTCCGCCTCCCGTCCGTCACCACCATCGACACGACGTTAACGCCGGCCTCGGTAAGCTTCGCCACAGTCCCTCCCATGCCTATTTCGAGGTCGTCCGGGTGGGGGGAAATAACCAGCACATTATCGCTCATACCGTCTCCGTCCTTGACAATCGTCCCTTATCAATCACCATTAATTTAACTGAAAGGAGACCCTATTACATGGAATTCGAACCGGTTATAGGCCTCGAGGTGCACGCGCAGCTCGAGACCGAGTCTAAAATCTTCTCGACGGCGTCGACTGCATTCGGCGCAGAGCCCAATTCGCAGGTAACGCCGGTGTGCCTCGGCATGCCGGGGGTGCTGCCGGTACTTAATAAAAAAGCGCTCGCGCTCGCCGTAAAGGCCGCCCTCGCACTCAATTGCACTATACACGGGCGCTCGCGCTTTGCGAGGAAGAATTATTTCTATCCCGACCTGCCGAAGGGCTACCAGGTCTCGCAGTACGAGGAGCCCTACTCTTCCGGGGGCTGGCTCGACATCCCGTCGGGCGAGACCGTGAAGAGAATCAGGCTTACGAGGATACACATGGAGGAGGACGCGGGGAAGCTGGTACACGACAATACCGGCAGCTCGAGCCTGGTAGACCTTAACCGCGCGGGCGTGCCGCTGATAGAAATCGTGAGCGAGCCGGACATCTCGGGCCCGGAAGAGGCGGCGGCGTATCTTAAGAAGCTCCGCTCCATACTGAGGTACATCGGCGTTTGCGACGGCAACATGGAAGAGGGGAGCCTCCGGTGTGACGTCAACGTCTCGATCCGCCCGAAGGGCTCGGACAAGCTCGGAACGAAGGTCGAGATAAAAAACGTAAACTCGTTTAAGTTCATACAGCGCGCCATCGAATACGAGATCAAGCGGCAGGAAGCCGCAATCGAATCGGGCGGCGAGATAATCCAGGAAACGCGCCTTTACGACGCCGACAAGGGCGTCACCTTTTCCATGAGGACCAAGGAAGAGGCCCACGACTACAGGTATTTCCCCGACCCCGACCTCCTTCCGGTCGAGATCGGTGCGGAAGACATAGAGGCCCTCCGGGCATCTCTCCCCGAGCTTCCCGACGCGCGGCGGGAGAGGTTCGCCAGCGAATACGGGCTTCCGGAGTACGACGCCGGCGTGCTGACATCCTCGCGCGAAATAGCGGATTATTTCGAGGAGGCGTTATCCCATTACAAGAATCCCAAGACCCTCGGCAACTGGATTATGACGGAGGTTCTACGGGAGCTCAGGGAAGAGGACGATATTTCGGGTTTCCCCGTAACGGCCGAAAGGCTGGCCGGTCTCCTGAACCTCATAGAAGACGGGACCATAAGCGGCAAGATAGCGAAGGACGTCTTCGCCGAGATGGTTTCGGGGGGCGGCGACGCGAAGGAAATCGTCGAGAAGAAAGGGATTAAACAGATTTCGGACAAGGGCGAGCTCGAAAGCCTCATATCGGGGATACTCGAAAAGCACCCGGACGAGATATCGAGATACAAGGGCGGCGATCAAAAGCTGATCGGGTTCTTCGTCGGGCAGGTCATGAAGGCGACCCAGGGAAAAGCGAATCCGAAACTGGTGAACGATATACTGAGGACGGAGCTGGCAAAGTAGACTCAGGGGAGAAATGCCCTAGAACCTGGGCTTACTGAGCTCGAACATGAGGCCTTTTAAGTACTGGGAGCCGGTAGTTGCGACCATCTTCCTTATGTTTTTCCACTCTTCGACGGGGACGTTGACGAATGTCTCCACGACCATCGGGTCGAACTGTGTGCCCGAAGCCTTTTTTATCCTTTCTATCGCCTCTTCGAACGGCATGGCGCCCTTGTAGACCCTCTTGGACGTCATCGCATCCAGGGCGTCGACCACCGAGAATATCCTCGCCCCGAGCGGAATGTCGGCGCCGGAGAGCCCCCGCGGGTAGCCCTTGCCGTCGTAGCGCTCGTGGTGCGTATAGACTATGAGAGAGGATTCCTCGAGGAACTCTATTTTGTTGAGAAGCTCGTAGCCAAGCTGCGCGTGCTGCTTCATGAGCCCCCATTCTTCGTCCGTCAGCTTGTCGGGCTTTAAGAGTATGTTGTCGGGAACGCCGATCTTGCCGATATCGTGAAGAAGGGCGCCCTTGGCCATGACCGAAAGCTGCGATTCATCGAGCTCGAGATGCCTTCCGAGGTTAAGGGCGTATTCCGTGACCCTGTAGGAATGGTGGCCCGTTTCGTGCTCCCTCAGGTCGAGCGCAAGGATCATCGCCTCGAGCGTTCCGGAGTAGAGCTTTACGAGCTCTCTCGTCTGGTCGGCAACCTTTCTTTCGAGGTTCTTCTGGTAGTCCTTGTTCGCCTTTATGAGGGCGGCCCTTTCGAGGGCGCGCCTGATGACCGCGTCCACGTCGATGACGTTAAAGGGCTTGAACACGTAGTCGTACGCCCCTTCCTTGAGAGCGGCGCGGACATTTTCGATGTCCCGTGACGCCGAGACCATAATGACCGAGAGGTCGGGGGAATAGGACTTAAGCTTCTTCAGGGTTTCGATACCGTTCAGCTCCGGCATCTGGACGTCGAGCAGAACGACGTCGAAGTTCTTTACCCTGTAGAATTTCTCGAGGCATTCGAGCCCGTTCCTGGCGACGTCGCAGTCGTAGCCGAGCTCGTTCAGCGCCTCGACGAAAAGGTTCCTGATGGCGTCTTCGTCATCGACTATCAGTATCTTTTCGCGCGGAGCCCCGGCCCTTTCCTGACGTAATGTCGCAACCGTGTTCATATCCAATATCTAGTGATACAGCAATTTTTGATTCATATCAAGCGAAATTAACACCGGACTCGATGCAGTGCGGCCAGGGAAAATCCCCCGGTTATACCGTTCCGGGCGATATCGCCCGCCGGCATCGATGTCATGGATGCCGGCAGCCGTTCCGAAACCACCGGTAAAGCTTCATTTTAACTGTCTCCGCGCCCGCGAAAGTTATTATGTCGGCCCGAAGAAAAGGATGGAGTCCGAAGCCGCTCGGCAGTAAAAGCGGGCTAAATATGGTGATTTTTGCAGAGCCTACGGCCAAAGTTTGACACGCGGGTTTTTCAAATGTATTTTCCACCGAACATGAAGAAAGCCATTCTGGTATTGGAGGACGGTACGGTATTCGAGGGGCGGGGATTCGGGGCCGAGGGAGAGGCCCACGGCGAGGTGGTTTTCAATACCTCGATGACGGGCTACCAGGAGATATTGACCGACCCCTCGTACAACGGCCAGATAGTCACGATGACCTACCCCGAGATCGGGAACTACGGAGTAAATCCCGAGGACGCCGAATCGAGGAGGCCATTCCTTAAGGCGCTCGTCGTAAGGGAATACTGGGAAGACCCGAGCAACTGGCGCTCCGAGGACGACCTCGGCTCTTACATGGCGAAATACGGGGTCGTCGGCATAGAGGGGGTCGATACGCGGGCCCTTACGAAGCTCATACGCTCCGAGGGGGCGCAGAAGGCGGCCGTTTCGACCGTGGACACCGACCCCGGGAGCCTGCTCGGGAAGGTGCGCGCAGCGCGCGGCATCGTCGGCGTAGACCTCGTTACCGAAGTAAGCTGCGAAAGCCCGTACGGCTGGAGCGAGGGGGCGGGCGCCTGGCGGCCCGAGGGCGAAGGCCCTTCGGCAGGCGGAAGGCGGTTCAAGGTGGCCGCCTACGATTACGGGCTGAAACAGAATATACTGAGAAAGCTCACCGACCTCGGATGCGACGTGACGGTGGTCCCTTCGAGGACGCCCCCGCACGAGGTGCTGGCCATGGACCCGGACGGCATATTCCTTTCGAACGGCCCCGGGGACCCGGCCGCGGTGGCTTACGCAGTAGAGAGCGTGAGGACGCTCATAGGCAAGAAACCGGTTTTCGGCATATGCCTCGGGCACCAGATAGTGGGACTTGCGCTCGGCGGGAAGACCTATAAGCTCAAGTTCGGGCACAGGGGCGGAAATCAGCCCGTGAAGGATTTGAGGACGGGCAAGGTCGAGATAACGTCCCAGAACCACGGCTTCGCCGTAGACCCCGAGAGCCTCGGGAGCGACGTCGAGATTACGCACGTAAACCTGAACGACGATACCGTAGAGGGGCTCAGGCACAGGGAGCACCCGGTATTTTCGGTTCAGTACCACCCGGAAGCCTCGCCCGGCCCGCACGATTCTTCGTATCTCTTCGAGGAATTCGTCGGGATGATGAAGGAAAACGCCTGAGCGGGTGCGCACGGTATTTCTCGTAAAAACCGGGACTTACTTCGGAAGAAGGGATTCCAGCGTACTGCGGCTCAGGCGGCGCGCTGCTCCATTATCTCGCGCGCGAGCTTTTCGGCCTTGTCGATGCCCTCGACCGATTCGCCGGAGACGAGCTTGAGCGCCTCTTCGCCGACTTCGAGTGTTATGTCGTAGTTCTTTCTCTTGTCCCTTTCAAATTCGGAGAGCGGGAAGATTATGTTGTCTATGAACCTGTAGAACGCCTTTATCGTCCTCCGCCTCACCTTGCCGTAGCCCTTGATCATCGCCCCGCTCCCGGCGACGAGGCAGCCGAGCTTGTAATCGAGCCCGGCGTAGTAGAGGGTCGATTCCTTGTACTTGTCCATGAGCGCCCTCTCCTTTTTGAACCTGTAGGAGCCGGGCCTCATGAACTTTATTTTTGTCAGCAGCCAGAGCCTGAGAAATCCGGAGAAGGATGTCGTCGTGGGGGTCTGGGCGAAAGTGACGGGCCTTTTCCGCCGCCATATCTTTTTAAACAGCGAGCTTTCCACTATACGCACGAAAGGGGCGACCACGACGTTCGGCAGGAGGCCGTATATCTCCTCGGCGTCGGGCTTTAGATAATCTATGACCTTGAACACCTGGTCGTCGCGGAGCCTCATCTCCTCTTTTATGCGCTTGAACCTGTCGGACCTTATCTTTAGCTCGGCAACCCGTATGCCGTCCTCGTAGCTCATGAGAAGCGCGAGGTTCCTGGCGAAATGCTCGGTCAGCTTGAGGTTGCCCTTCATGGATTCGTCGAGCGCGAATACTTCCCTTACGTCGTCGATGTACCTGTCGGCGTACTCGGCGTCCTGGTAATCGATGAGCCTTGAGAGCGACTCGGCCAGGATCTCGCGGAGCTGCCCGGGGAATTCGGTTTCTATCCGCGATACCTTTCCGAGGTAGACCTCTCTCTCGTATTCTTCGAACCGGTCGGCCCTCGTTCTGACGAACGTTTCCCACACCACGGGTTTTTTCCCGGTATCCTTGCTGGAGGAGACGGAATTCCAGCCGACCTCGAATCCCCTGAGGTTCGTCTTGACCGCGACCCCGACCTTTTCTATAGATGAGATAAAGGACTCCTTCGAAAGCGGCAGGCGGCCGGAAGCGGCGAGCGCACCGAAGAGTATGGCGTTTACGGCAAGGTCGTCCATGCCGTTGTCCTTCGCGAGCTGAAGGGCGTTTAATTCTATCAGCTTCGATGAAAAGGCTGTCGCGATCTTCCGGAGATTCTCGTCCGAATAGATGCCGCTCCCGATGGGCAGTTTTTCGAGGGTCGAGTATATCCTGTGCGTGCTGGTGACGATGGTCGTCCTGTCCGAGCCGTAGCCGAGCTGGAGGGCCCTTCCGAGCTCGAGGAATTCCTGGGAGATTATTACGTCCACTTCGCCCGGCACGGGGAACTGGGCGAAAATTATCTGCTTGTCCTCGCTTTCCGGCTTGGGATGCGCTTCGAGGTAGTAGACCGTGGAGCCGCCCCTTTGCGAGAGGCCGGGAAGGCTTATGCCCTGAACGTCGTAGTCCTCGAGGAAAAAGGCCTGTACGAGCCATTCCGTGAGGACTCCTCCCCCCTGGCCGCCGACGGCCGGGACCATGATTTTGATTAAATCGCTCTTACCTTCCATCTCGGGTGCTGCTTCCCTCTTTCGAGACATACTACAATAATTTTCCCGCCTTCAAAAGCCGTGATTTGTCCGGTGGGCAGTCTTTTTAAGACCGCTCCGGCGCTCTACGCCAGTTTACAATTTTTCAAAGTCTGCCGGGTACGGGGCCGAGACGACGGCAGGAAAGAAGCCGTCAGCCTGTCCAGCCGTTTCGCGAGACGAGATGAAGTAAAGAGCGGTTGATCTTCGCACCGATCCTGTCCATGAAAGACGGATTGTCGATGACCTCCACCCTGTAGAAGGAGGGGCACAGGCTCGCCGCGTGCGCTATCTCGCCGCAAAGGCCGCATCCTACGCACGAGTGCTCGATGAACGCGACCGGGTCGTCCCTGAGAATCGTCGGACTTTCCTTCAGCGTAAGCGACGGGCATCCGTTGTACCTCATGCAGGAATGATCCCCGGTGCAGACATCGGCGTCGACGCCGAGTCTTTTCTGCACCATCCTTTTCCCTTCCTGTATATTCTTTTTCAGAACGACTTTTTCTCTTCTCGTTTTTTCGAGCTGGCATTCGCCTCTCGATATTATTACCCTGAGCCCCTCGTCCTCTTCGTAGGCTTCCGTGAGGACTCCGAGGGACTCCGTGAGGTCGTAGGGATCCACCGTCTTGATCCACCTCACCCCCGCGCCGCGAAGCGCCTTTTCGATGTCCATGCCGACGCCTTCCTGCCTCATGTTCTTGCCGGAGGCGGGATTTTCGTGGTGTCCCGTCATCGACGTCCAGAAATTCTCCAGTATGATGAGTATCGCGTTTTGATTGTTATAGACGGCGTTGGCAATACTGGTCGTGAGACCGCTGTGCCAGAACGTGCCGTCCCCCATGAACGAAATCACCCTTTTGTTCGCCATGCGCGAAAGGGCGCCTGCGGACGCGAGACCGATCCCCATTCCGGTGATGGAGTTACTGAGGTCGAACGGCGGGAGACCGCTCATGGAATAGCAGCCGATGTCCGAGGCGTAGTATGACCTGCCGTAATCCTCTTCGAGAATCTTTATCGCCGTGAATATCGGCCTCTCGGGGCAACCCGTGCAGAAGACCGGGTTTCTCTTGGCGACGGGCTGTTTAAGGTAATTCGCCGCCCTGTCCTTGTGTTTTTCGGTAAATTCGCTCTTTTCCTTTATACGTTCTTTCTCATACGAAGAGTGCGTGTGCTTGAGGAGGTACGCTCCGACGCCCTTGGCTATATGGTCGGGGGTGTACTCGCCCGCCTGGGGGAGTATGTCCTTGCCGAATATATCGAGCCCGAGCTTGGCCCTTTGGGCTATGGCGCGAATCTGCTCTTCGATGAGGTTCGGCATCCCCTCTTCGATAATGAGGACGGCCATCTTGTCCCGGAGGAAGAGTATTATCTCTTCCGGGACGAGCGGATTAGTGACGTTGAGGTTCAGTATCGGCACCCGCGATTCGCCGTAGAGATTGGCCTCGCCGAGGTTGTAGAGGCACCGCATCACGGAGTTGAATATCATTCCGTGGGTGATGATGCCCATGTCGCTCTCGGAGCCGTCGAAGAACTCGTTGAGCTTCCTTTCGAGGACGAACCTCCGGGCAGACGGAATGCGCTCGTGATATTTCTTCTTCTCGTGGTCGAACGTAAACGGCGGGAGAGGAATCTTGTCGAGGTCGGTGATGAGGTCGTCGAGCTTGTGGTTCATGCTTATGGCCGGGGTCACGTTGTCCCTGCATATCATCTTGTTGCGTATGTGCGCGACCCTCGTCGAAAGTAGGAACATCACCGGCATGTTCGAGTACTCGGAGAGCTCGAACCCCGCCTCGACCATCCTGGCTACGTGACCGAGGTCGCCCCTCGGGTCTATCACTGCCATCGTTGACTTGAGTGCGAACGGAAGCGCCCTTTCGGCGACGCACGTGCTGTCGCATCCATAGTCCTCGCCGACGATTATCATCGCTCCGCCGGTGACCCCCGAGGACGATATATGGGACAGCGCATCCGAGGCGACGTTCGTGCCGACTATCTTCCAGTTGACGGAGCCCCTTATCGGGTAGGAAATGGAGGCGGAAAGGAGCGAAGCCGCCGAGGCCTCGTTGCCAGAGCAGTCGAAGTAGACGCCCTTTTCCTTTAATACCGGCTCGTACGCGTCGGATATGGCGTCGATGAGCCCGGCCGTCGGAGAGCCGGGATAGCCGCCGAGGTAGCTTACCCCGGACTGCATGAACGCCTTCAAAATAGCGAGAGGGGTATCCCCGAACAGCGTCTCCCCTTCCCCGAAATTCAATTGGTCGAGCAGTTCTTTCGAGTAACCCATTTTAACTCCTGTCCGGGCCGCTCTCTTTATCCCGGAAGTTATAATCTACCAGAAAAGAATGGTTGTTTCCATAAAACGGGACCGTTCCACGGCCGCCCGCATGCATTGTCCGATCTATAGCGGCTCTTTTATATCGAGGGATTCGCGGATGGAATCGAAGTATGTCTTGAGCGACTCCTCCTGCTCCCAGGTGACCACGTGGAAGGGCCTCTTGAGCTTGACGACGTTAAGCGCCGTGACGGGGTCTATCTTCATCAGGTTCATTATATAGGCCGCTATCATGAGGTTCGTCCTTCCCATGCCGGCATAGCAGTGAACGACCACCCTTTTCTTTTCGGCGGCCCGGGCGAGCATGAATTCCATGAACGAGGCATAATCCTCGGGGCGGGGGGGCTTGAAGTCGTTTACGGGGATTTGCTTCACAGTGAACCCGGGATAGTCCTGTGCGTACTTCTCTTCTTCGAGGCTGACGATGACATCGATACCCTTATCCCGGAGGAAGAGGAGGTCTTCGTCAAGCGGCTCGAAGAGGCCCGGCCTTTCCATACCGGCCAGCGCGTCTTCGATAACCCACGAGAATCTCTCGGGCATAGGCTATTTCCTCCCTTTCTTGAGCTCGGCAACGTATGTGTCGGCGAGCCTCGTCGGCTCGGGGATCCTGAGCCCTCTTGAGCATGTAAGCGCTATTTCGAGAGCCGATTCGAGATCGATTCTGTGCCCCGGCGAGACGAATACGGGCTTCGTCCTGTCCTTCGTCCGAAGGACGGCGCCTATGCGCTCGCCCTCACGCGAGGTGAGCGGCGTCCACGCGCCCTTCTCCGTTCCGGGCTCTTCAAAAGAGCCGTAGAGCCTCGACTTGCCGATACCCATGGCCGGCACGTCGAGAAGAACCCCGACGTGGCAGGCTATGCCGACGCCGCGGGGATGAGCCGTGCCTTGGCCGTCGAGTATGAGAACGTCGGGCTTTACGGAGAGCTTGCCGTAGGTCTCGATTATCGCGGGGCCTTCCCTGAACGCGAGGAGCCCTGGAATGTAGGGGAAGTTTTCATCGACTTCCGAGTACACGCGCTCGATTTCGGTCATGTCCGGATACGAGAAAACGATTATGCCGCAGATGAGCTTCTTTTCGGATTTAAGTATGGATATGTCGGCGCCCGCGACTTTCTTTAATTCGCCGAAGGACCTTTCGCCGATTATGCAGCCCTTGAGACGCCTCTGGAAATCGAACGCCTTCCTCACCTCGGGCGGCTTTCCGCGATAGAGCTCGGCGAGTGTATCGTAATCAATGGAACCCATATATATCCCTGATAGCGCGCTTGAACCGTGGTGCGTACAGAAGCTCGAACGCAAGCTCCTTTCCGGGGAATAGTCTCAAGGCGTAGCCCTTCACTTTATCTATATGCTGGAGCGCCTCTTCCCTGGGCATTTCCGACTGATATATGAGCGAGAGAGTGAAATCGACCATGAACCGGAGCCTTCTCAGGTTGCGGTTTTCCTCGGCGATTTCCGTAGAAGTGGGTTTTTCCTTTTCCATCGTCCTCAGCCCGCCGTGCTCCGTAAGCCCCGGGCCCAAAGTAAAGTATACACCAAGGGCGCAAAGGACGTAACGGCGGACCGGCGATTTGTCCGCACCGATAAAATTCGGTAGAATCAACCGACCGGCAGGGCACGACCATGAACCTTAAAATGGCGTTCGTCATGGACCCGATAGGGTCTATAAACATCGAAAAAGACACAACGTTCGTCCTCATGCTCGAAGCCGAGGCGCGCGGGCACGAGGTGTGGTACCTGGAGCTTAAGGACCTCTACGTAAGGCACGGAAAGCCCTTCGGGAACGCGACCCGCGTTTCGCTCAGGCGGGAGGAGGGCAACCACTACACCCTCGGGGAGACGGAAACCGTCGAGCTCGGTGGCTTCGACGCCGTCTGGATGCGGAAGGACCCGCCCTTCAACATGGATTACATATATTCGACCTACATCCTGAGCCTGATAGGGGGCGGCAGGACGAAGGTCCTTAACGATCCGAAGGGGATACGCGAGTCGAACGAGAAGCTCTACACGCTCTACTTCCCCGAGTGGATCCCGGAATCGATAGTCTCGAAGGACATCCCGCAGCTGAACCGCTTTCTGGCCGACGTCGGCGGCGAGATGGTCGTAAAGCCGCTCGACGGGCACGGCGGGGAAGGCGTTTTCTTCGTAAAAGAAGGCGACAGGAATGCGAACGTGATACTCGAATCGATTACGGATTTCGGACGGAGATACGTCCTGGCGCAGAAGTTCATCGAGCGCGTGAGCGAGGGGGACAAGAGGATCATTCTCCTGAACGGCGAGCCCCTGGGCGCTGTTTTGAGGGTCCCGAAGCCGGGAGGGGAATTCAGGTGCAACTTCCATTCCGGCGGCAGCCCGGCCAAGTCGGCCCTCACCGACAGGGAGCAGGAGATATGCAAGACGCTGGGCCCGAGGCTCCGTGAGGACGGGCTATATTTCGTCGGCATCGACGTCATCGGCGGTTACGTAACCGAGATAAACACCACGAGCCCGACGGGGGTTCAGGAGATAAACAGGCTCGACGGCGTCAAGCTCGAAAAGGACGTCATAGACTTCGCCGAAGAGCTCTGCGGACGGAAGGACTGAAAGCGCACCGGGGAAGCCGACATGAAAATTTCAAAAGAGGAAGTCGTAAAGGTGGCCGAGCTCGCGAGGCTCGAATTCACGGACGAAGAGCTGGACAGATTTACGGAGCAGCTCGGGAATATCCTGACGTACATCGAAAAGCTGGGGGAGCTCGACACGGCGGGCGTCGAGCCCACGTCGCACGTCCTCGACATAGCGACGCCGCTCAGGGACGACAGGGTCGTCGAATGGCTCACGCAGGAAGAGGCGCTCTCGAACGCACCCGAGAAGGAAGACGGGTGCTTCGTCGTCCCGCAGGTGATAGAGGACTAAGGAGACTACGCGCATGGAACTTCCTCTTTTAACCATAAGGGAAGCGTCGGATCTAATCGAAAAGGGCGAGATATCGCCGGTCGAGCTTACCGAAGCCGTGCTCGGCAGGATAAGCGAGCTCGACGGGAAACTAAACGCCTACGTTACCGTCCTTGCGGAGAGGGCGCTCGAAGACGCGCGCACCGCCGAAAAGGAGATAACGTCCGGCAAGCGGAGGGGGCCGCTACATGGAATCCCGATCGCGCTCAAGGATATATTCGTAATGAAGGGCGCTCCGGCGACGTGCGGCTCGCGGATGCTCGAAAATTTCATGCCGCCCTACGACGCTACGGTGACGAAAAGGCTCCTCGATGCCGGCGCCGTGATCACGGGCAAGAACAACATGGACGAGTTCGCGATGGGCTCCTCGACGGAGACGTCCTACTTCGGCCCGACGAAAAACCCGTGGGACACGGAAAGGGTGCCGGGCGGGTCGAGCGGCGGCTCGGCCGCGGCAACGTCGGCATCCCTCTGCCTGGGTTCGGTAGGCACCGACACCGGGGGCTCGATA
The DNA here is from genome assembly GCA_020849425.1 of Candidatus Dadabacteria bacterium. GTDB lineage: Bacteria > Desulfobacterota_D > UBA1144 > Nemesobacterales > UBA2774 > JADLGH01. The sequence goes on along the minus strand of JADLGH010000075.1, from coordinate 7,982 downwards.
CGACAGCCGGCGGCTTTTTGCGGCGTAGTAGGGATGAAGCCCACCTACGGCAGGGTGAGCAGGTTCGGGATGATAGCGTTCGCATCGTCGCTCGACCAGGCGGGCCCGCTCACGAAGACCGTCGAGGATACCGCAATAATGCTGAACGCAATCGCCGGGCACGACGCGAACGATTCGACGTGCGCGAATTTCCCGGTCCCCGATTATACAGAAAACCTCAGGGACGATGTAAAGGGCATGAAGATAGGCGTGCCCAAGGAATATTTCATCGATGGCATGGACGGCGAGGTCGAGGACGCCGCGAAGAAGGCGATTTCGGCGCTGGAGCGGCTCGGCGGCGAGATAGTCGAGATATCTCTCCCTCATACGGAATACGCAGTCCTCACGTATTATATAATCGCCCCCTCCGAGGCGAGCTCCAACCTCGCCCGTTACGATGGGGTGAAGTACGGCTACCGCGCGAAGGGCGCGCATTCGCTCGGCGAGATGTACCTCAAGACGCGCGCCGAGGGGTTCGGGACGGAGGTAAAGCGGCGCATCATGCTGGGGACGTACGCGCTTTCGTCGGGCTACTACGACGCGTATTACCTCAAGGCGCAGAAGGTGAGGACGCTCATAAGGCGGGACTTCGACGAGGCGTTCAGGAATGTGGACGTCATAGTCGCGCCGACGACTCCCGAGGTGGCGTTCAAGGCGGGCGAGAAATCGGGCGACCCCATAAAGATGTACCTCTGCGACGTGCTGACGATACCATGCAACATCGCGGGGCTCCCGGGCGTGTCGCTTCCGTGCGGGTTTTCGTCGGGCGGGCTGCCGATAGGGCTACAGGTACTCGGGAAGGCGTTCGACGAAGAGTCCGTCATACGCGCCGCGCACGCATACGAGAGAGAAGCCGGGTGGTACCGCGAAAGACCGTCGATATAACGAATAACGATTTCGGTTCTCCGGACCGTACACTTACAGTAAAAGGGAGGACTCGTAAATGACAGAGAAGAAAAAGGTATGCATGCTTTGCGGCAAGCCTTCGGATGCCTCGATATGCGACGCCTGCAAGGCGAATGTCCAGGGCGAGGCGCTGGGGGAGAAAAAGAAAATAGAGAAGCAGGTGAGCGTCGTCTCCGAGGTGGACAGGGACAGGCTCACCCGGAAGCGGAAGGAAGACTGACCCCCCTACCGTGGCCGCGGCGCCTGGGCCGCCAGGCTATTCCCTGCCCCATATTTCGAGAGCCCTTTTATACGTGCTGCTTTTGGATGCGCCGGTTTCCTCCGTCGTTTTTCTCACGGCATCCTTCAGGCTGAGACCCTCGGTCCTGTACCCTTCCAGCAGGCTTTCCACCGTTTCCGCGTCCGGCTTTCCCGCATTTCTGTCCGCGCCCTCGACGACGAGTGTCACCTCCCCTCTTACGCCGCCCTTTCCTTCGAGCAGCTTAAGGACGTCCGAGATGCTGCCCCTGAGCGTCTCTTCGTAGAGCTTCGTAATTTCCCTCCCGAGCGAGACGTTCCTGTCGCCTAGTGTATCGAGCATGGCTTTTAGTGTTTTCTCAACACGGTTCGGGGATTCGTAGAAGATAAGCGTTTCGGGGTAGTCCTTTACACGGGCCAGGAATTCGCCGAGTGCTTTCTGCGTCCTCGGAGGGAAGCCGAGGAATACGAACCCCGAGGTCGGAAGGCCGGACACGCTGAGTGCGGCGATAGCGGCCGAAGGACCCGGGACGGGCAGGACTTCGAAACCGCGCCCGGAGGCGAGCTTCACCGCCCTGTAGCCGGGGTCGGATATGCAGGGCGTGCCTGCGTCCGTGACGAGGGCGATGCTTTTACCTTCGGAGAGTAGAGCGGCGATTTCCTCCGCGCGGGCCGTCTCGTTGTGCTCGTGGTAGCTGAGGAGGGGCTTCTCTATCCCGTAGCGGGAGAGGAGCTTTCGCGCCGTCCGCGTATCCTCGCACGCGATAACGTCCACTTCTTTTAAAATTCGGAGCGCGCGGAGGGTGATGTCTTCGAGGTTCCCTATAGGGGTTCCGACTATGTAGAGCTTTCCCGCCATAAAGTGATGATAATACATCACGCCTGAAAAGAAAGACGACAACGGCTATATTACATTGGCGGGGTGACCGTTGCCGGCCGCGCTCAGCCCACGTTACAGCGCTTGTTGGATTCGTAGTTGATGCACTTGTCCTGCCCCTTGCCGGCGTCGATGCTGTCCGTGCCGGCGCCGCCGTCGAGGAAGTCTTCGCCGTCATTGCCTTCCATGTAGTCGTCGCCGTCCCCGCCGAGCCCCGCGATGACGTCCGGCCCCACGGTGCCGTTAATGGAATCGTCGCCCTCCGCTCCGACTATCGTAGGGACCTTCCCCGCACAACTCGGCGGAGGCGCGTCCGCCGCGCCGTCCTGCGCCGAGGCGGGCTGTAGATTAAAGAAGCCGCAAGCCAGTATTCCAAGCGCGATTATAAGCTTTTCCATTTTGCCCCTCCCTTAAGAATCGCTTCTACCCCAATCAAACCCTCGCGCCGCCTAATGTCAGGGACGAGGAATTGTTTCATAAATGTACCGCCGCTGTATCACAAATAACCATGAGGCACCCCGATGCAGCCGCGGAATATACCGTGACTATTGGATTATCGATATATGGCATGAGACTTGCACTCATTCCTGGAAAGAAAAAAATCAATGGGAGGGTTTTATATGAGTGAGAATCTGAGCAGCATTCTGGACGCTAACTCGAAATACGCAGACAGCTTCGGCGAAAAGGCGGATTTGGCGATGCCGCCCTCAAGGAAATTCGCCATACTCACCTGCATGGACGCCAGGCTCGACCCGGCGAAATTCGCGGGCCTCAGCGAAGGCGACGCCCACGTGGTCAGGAACGCAGGCGGAAGGGCGAGCGACGACGCGATACGCTCGCTCGTGATTTCGAGCGAGGTCCTCGGCACGAGGGAATGGTTCGTCATACACCATTCGAACTGCGGCATGGAGACCTTCACCAACGAAAAAATCTCTGGCGACCTTAAAAGCACGTTCGACACGAAAGAGGGATATTTCATCAACTGGCTCACGATCCCCGACCGCGAAGAGAGCGTCAGGGAAGACGTGAGCAGGCTCAGGAACCATCCGCTAGTCTCAAGGGACATACGCATTTCAGGCTACATCTTCGACGTTAAAACCGGAAAGCTGATCGAAGTCGTAAAGGGTTAGATGACGGCCGGGCCCTCCTTCCCGGCATGGCATATCGGTAAACCGGATGCTACCTTGCGTTCATTCATCCCGTACGGCTCATGCGGCCGTGCGGGATGCTTTGCAGGGGGCTCCGTATCCCTTCCCTCATCCCGGACGTCGGCGCGTACTCCGGTATTACTCTCTCGGTTCTTTCCGCCCCGGCTTTTTATCACGAGCCTCTCCATCCCGAATAACGGCGCGCCCGAAGGCATGCACGCGAGGCTTTTCCTGCAGGAAGTATTCACACGTTATTTCACGCAAATGAGAATTCGAATCTTTTTCTTGGGAATCCGCGGATTATAATAGGGGAAGAGTAGCCCACGACGGACCATAATCCGGACTATCGAACAACAGGAGGAAGCACACATGATCGCAGCACGCATGCACGGCTACAAACAGCCGCTCGTACTCGAAGAAGTAGACGTTCCCGACATAGCGGCCGACGAGGTCCTGGTAAAAGTCGCGGCCACGGGTATGTGCCGAACCGACTGGCAGCTCCTGGACGGCTATTTCAAGGCCTACAAGCTGCCCGATTTCCCGCTCACTCCCGGGCATGAAATCGCCGGGACCGTAGACAGGATCGGGAGCCTCGTGCCCGGGAGCGCCGGACTTGCCGAGGGCGACCTCGTAGCCGTCGTCGGCGGATGGGGAGACGGCTCCTGCCGGCAGTGTCACGAAGGCAACACGCACATATGCAGTAACGGAAAGTGGCCCGGGTTCGGCCCGTACGGCGGTTATTCGGAATACGTCCCGGTCCCCTATAGCTATCTCATCCCTATCGAGAAAAAGTACAACCTGACGGCCGAAGAAATCGCGCCTCTTACCGATGCGGGCCTGACTCCCTACAGGGGGATCAAGAAGCTCCGCGACGCCGGGGCACTCGGACCGGACAGGGTGCTCGCCGTTTTCGGTGTGGGGGGGCTCGGCACTTACGCGGTCCAGTACGCAAAGATCCTCGGCTCGGACGCGACAGTCGTCGCGTTCGCCAGGAACGACGAAAAGCTGGCTATAGCGAAGGAGTACGGGGCGGACGAGACGATCAACGTCAAGGGGAAATCTCTCGACGACATCCGTAAAGAGCTGGTTCAGAAGACCAGACGCCGGGAGATAGACGCCGTTATAGACTGCGCCGGAGCGGAAGAAATGATACAGACGGGATTCGGCCTCCTTTCGACGGAGGGCCATTACTCGTCCGTCGGCCTCGTGGGCGACCGCATAAATATCCCGCTCTTTCCGTTCGTGGCCCGTGAGTTCACGTACCACGGCTCTTTCTGGGGGAACTATAACGACCTCAAGGAAGTCGTCGCCCTGGCGGAGCAGGGAAAGATCAGGCACACGGTGAAGAAAATCAAGCTGGAGGAAGTGAACGAGAACCTGGAGCTGCTTCGGGACGGCGACATAATCGGCCGCGCCGTCATCGTTTTCTAGAACATGTCCGCGTCGTGAAAGTCGCGGCGTTCTTCGATACGACAGGCTTTACCGGATTCCGGAGCGGGTTACCCCGGAAAGAATCGAGCGATGTCCATGCCGGGCCGTCGGGTATTTCCCCGGCGGCGTGTGCGGGAAATGCGGCCTGGGTGCTCGGCGGCCCGCCGAGACCGGGAGGCGGACGGCCCTGTCGGGATCTCGCGCGTTCGACGCGCACCGGAGAAGCGTATCAGCTACAACCGGCCCGCCCCGTGGCCCCCGTTACCGTATACACGACGCCGCCCTCTCTCCGCCGACGCGGACTTGCGGCCCCGGGTCACAGGATAAAATTGGCGACGCCGCCGTCGACCCTGAGAGCGGCCCCGGTCGTGGCGGACGACAGCGGCGAGGCGACGTACGTGACGAGGTTCGCGATTTCCTCGGGAGTCGTGAAACGCTTGATCAGCGAGCCCGGGCGCGCGGTTTTGAAAAACTCCTCCTCGATCGCTTCGAAGTCCTTGTCAGGATCGGGAACCATTCCCTGAACGAAGACCTCGACGCCCTCCGACCACGTCGGCCCGGGCATTACGGTGTTGACCGTCACCCCAGTCCCGGCGACCGTCGCGGCGAGCCCACGGGAAACGGCGAGCATGGCCGTCTTCGTCATGCCGTAGTGAACCATCTCGACGGGAATCTGTATGGCCGACTCGCTCGCGATAAAAATGACGCGGCCCCATTTTCTTTCGACCATGCCCGGCGTAAAGTGGCGGGACATCCTGACTGCGCTCATGACGTTGACGTCGAAGAACTTCTGCCAGTCGTCGTCCGTTATTTCGAAGAAGGGCCTGGGCTCGAATATTCCGAGGTTGTTGACCAGAATGTCGATGAAGGGGACTTCTTTATAGAGCGACTCCGCCCCTTCTGGCGTTCCGAGATCCGCGGCCACGCCGGTGACGCCGGCGGCCGGAAAATCATCCTTGATCTTTTGGACCGCTCCGGACACCCTGTCGTGCGACCTGCCGTTTACAATGACCTTCGCCCCAGATTCGGCGAGGCTCCGCGCGATGGCGAAGCCTATACCGGCCGTGGAGCCGGTCACCAAAGCCGTCTTTCCGGTTAAATCGATTTTCATGTAGCAGCTCCGTTAACAGTACTTTCGCCGTCGGGGCCGTTTTCTTCCCGCGCCGCTTCGTCGTATCCCGTCGAAACCGCCAGGGAATACCAGCGGGAGGCTTCGCGCTCGACGAACGCATTCTTCTCCGCGATGCGCTCTATGGCGTCCCTCCCCAAAGGCAGCCTGAGCGGCGGGTCGGCCGCATCCGCGGCCTCGACTACGGCCAGGGCGAGCCTGGCGGGGTCGCCCGGATGGCTGTGGTTGTGCCCCGCGACGAGCTCGCGGGTTATGCCGACGATGTCGGCATAGTCGGCAATCCGTTCTACGGACCCGCGAAGAGAGCTCCGGTCAAGGGAATCGGTACGGAAGAATCCGGGCTCGACGACAGTCACGCGAATTCCGAGCGGGGCGAGCTCTTTATAAAGCGCCTCGCTGATCCCCTCGACGGCGAATTTAGTCGAGCAGTAAATTCCCCACCCCGGCGATGCTTCGTAGTCCCCGAGGGAGGACATGTTGATTATGTGCCCCGAGCGCCGTTTTCGCATTGCGGGCAAGACGGCGCGCGTGACGTTCAGGAGGCCGAATACGTTGGTCCGGTATACCTCCTCCACCTCGGCCCCGCTGCATTCTTCGATCGCGCCTATAATGCCGTATCCCGCGTTGTTCACGAGCACGTCTATGCGCCCGAATCGGTCGAGCCCCGCAGCCACAGCGGCCCTGATCTGTACGGGGTCGGTCACGTCGAGGTCGAGCGCGAGCACATTATCGTCACCCGCCAGACCGCCGAGAGACGCCTTGTTGCGGGCCGTCGCTATAACCCTGTCGCCCACGGCCAGAACGGCCCTCGTTATCTCGGCCCCGAACCCCCGGGACGCCCCAGTGATCAGCCATATCCTCTTCATAGCCTTCTCCCGCCGGCTAACGATTAGTCCGCCCTGACGAGCGGGACGTCTACCAGGTGCTCCGCGAGGAACCACACCTGGAGCTCGTTCGTGCGTATGACGTTGCTGACGAGAAGGTCGTTCGTCCCGTCGTCGCCGTCTTCCGATGCCTGCTTCGCCATGGATCTGGCCTCGAGGAGTATGACTTCGTGCGCGTGGAGCAGACGGGAAATCTGCACCGGCACTTCCTCGCGGCCGCGGGGCGGGCGGGGGATCATCGTCGTCTCCGCTACGTCGGCCGCCATCGCCAGGCTTATCCCGCCCAGAAGCTGGATCCGCTCGGCTATGGTGTCGACGAGCTCGCTCTGCTCGCCGAAGTGCTTGTCGAAAAGAAGATGGAGCTGGTAGAAGGTGTGGCCCGCCACCTGCCAGTGGTGCTTCTTATAGAGGTCGCGGAGCGTCATCGTGTCGGCCAGAACCTGGTTAAGGTTCTCGACGCTCTTCGCGCAGACCTTCTCGGACAGTGCTATCGGGAGCTTCACTATCATCCCGTACGGCTGAATCTCTATGGCTTCCTCGTGAACGAAGGGCTTCGCCCTGGAGCCGATGTTCTTATAATCCTTGTCCGATCTTTGCTTCTTCATGATTCGTCTCCCCTGCCTGCGGCCCGCATCGTGGCGTACGTCCGGGCCGGGCCGGCTGTTTTGTTTATTTCAATTTTAAATGCTCTCACCGTCGTCCACAATCTATTCTTAATCCCCCTCCTCCTATTTACACGCTGGGACGACAATTTACGAGACTTGATGAAGCCGGACATATCCAGGTCGATACGGAGCGGCTGATGAATTACTCCCTGCAATTAAGACCTTTTGCACCTTCCCTTCGCGAACTTTTTGCACCCGGCGAGAGATAGACGCAGACGAATACCATGGCAACAAATGCTGCCGGCAGCAAGAATAAGATTAGGATGAATCCCCGTTTGCGGGCGTGGAAAAGACGCGTTAAAGAAGCTTCAAGGGTTTTTCCTGCACGTAACGAGCCGGGACGGGCTCTCCATAATAATCGAAAAGTTCTCAGACGACCAGAGAAAGAATCTCGACGCGCATCTGATGAAGGTCAGGGACGAGGCAATTCCTCTGACAGCGTGGAAACAGGGAATAGAACCCGTACTCGACATAAACGAGAAAGGGAATAAGCACCGAGAGAATCATGGATTTGAAGACGAATGAAAACAATATTTAATTGGCGGAGGGCGAGGGATTCGAACCCCCAAGTCCTTTCGGACGCCGGTTTTCAAGACCGGTGCATTAGCCGTTCTGCCAGCCCTCCGGGGGAAGCGGCTCAATAAATTATAAGCACGCTCTACGGAT
>JADLGH010000074.1 GCA_020849425.1 Candidatus Dadabacteria bacterium | reverse complement strand
TCTGCTAAAAATCATCGTTCCTTCGCTAAATCCTCCACCGGCCCACAGCCCCACATCGGATTTTTAACGCTCATCCACTCGATTTTCTTAACGCGAATTTTGACGGCCCGGAGGGGTATTGCTGCGCCGCTTACACAGCTTGCAATATTAAGGGATTTCCGGTGTAGCGCTGGAGTTACTGAAACCGCCGGAAGCGCGGCTGGTGGTCGAAATCGTTGGGAATGACAGAAGAGTGGGGAGTCCTCGCTCGCTCGGAATCGTTGCAGGAATGACAGACTGGAAAGATTAAATCCCCCCTATGTTCCCTCCGGCTACGCAAGGCTTCGCCGCGACAAGCCTTTTTCTAAGGGGGGATAAAAGAAAAAGAAAAAAAGAATGGATTCCCGATGTATTAGGCAGGTCTCGCGCGGTACTGGATAAGCGTTTGCGCTTCAAGGTTAGGGCGTCCGGTTCTTACGCACGCTCAGAACCGTTGGGAATGACAACTAAAAAGATAATGCCCTATGGCGCGGTACCGGATGTGCAGTGAGGTTGCGGCGTCCGATTCCTCGCTCGTTCGGAATCGTCGGGAATGACGGACATGTGGGGGATTCCGCGCTCGCTCGGAATCATTCCCAATTCCCCAAGGAAATAAAGACTGAAAGACAAAAGGCGGACGTGGTCCGCGAAGGAGGATTGTATGTGGAAGGAGCTTTTGAGGATAGCGCCGGATTTGATACCGCTGATTATACAGACGGTGATGGACGTGGAGAGCGTGCTCACCGGTATAAAGCGGGGCGAGGTGCGGAAGTCCCGCGTGATGAGCATTATCGGGAACATTCTCGATACTAAGGATTATTTTCTCGGGCGGACACCGGACGGGCAGATGCAGATTTTGAATCTCGTCTCGATGTTTGTAGATACATTGGTTGCGGCGTTCAACTACACCGGGGTATTCAAGACGTCGGAGAGGCTCGATTTTACGCCTGTGCCGGTGAAAACGGAGGGGAACGATGAGGAAGATTAATTTTATCTGCGTGTGCGCAGCGTTGATTGCGGCCGCAGGCATTGCAGGTTGCGGAACAAAGGAGATGACGCCCGCGACGGAGATCGTGTACGAGGGCGAGCTCGTCGGGAACGAAACGGTGACGTATCCCTCGGCGGGGAAGGTGCTGGAGACGTGCATGAAGGTGAAGGCGTGCATGGGGTTAAGCGAGTACGACTATCCGCTGCCGAAGATAAGGGGCATGAAGGGAGGGAACGCCGTCGACTGCGGCGGGGCGCTCAAGCGCGGGTGCTACCGCGCGGACGGGTGGATTATCGTGCCCGAGGGGGAGGAGCTGGACATCATCGCGCACGAGTGCGTGCACCACTGGCTGAACATGCACACGGGCGACCTCGACCCGAAGCACGAGTCGGGGCTTTTCCTCGCGTGCGGCGGGAGCGTAATGCTGGACGGAGAGACGGAATGAGCGGCGCCGAGGGGAAGATTCTCGAGCTCGGGGTCGGGCTGATCGCGGCGATCATGGTGATAAGGGAGGTGCTCAACTTCCTCGACAAGAAGCGGGGCGGCGAGGGCGGGCCCGACCCGCTCATCGGCGAGCACGTGAGCGACGTGAAGGGGTCGGTGACCTCTATAAAAGACAAGGTGGACGACCTATACGAGTGGCACAACAAGACGGACGCGGACGGCGTGCCGCTGTGGTACGTGAGGCGGTCGCTCGAAGAATCCATAAAGGCCCTCGGCGAGAAGATATATCTCCAGGTCGAGGTGCAGACCGAGATACTGAGGCACATGGAAAAGATGGAGGAGCATTATCGCGAGCTCCTCCGTAAGAGGGGGCGGAAGGATGCAAACGGAGTCGCCACGCCTGAGTCTTGAGGAGCTTATACTCAGCTTTCACGCCGGGAGGCCGTACGTGATGTGGATACATTTCCGGGGCAGGCAGGATGAGCAGCCGTGCGCCATGTGCGGGATAAGGCAGAGGGTGCTTTTGATGACGTCGCCGACGGCGGGGATTTGTGATGGGTGTTGGAGGGGGTGAGGGAGGATGAGAATAGAAATCTCATCCTCCATAAATCCATTGATCTTACCTAGGCATATGCCTTGTGCGATCAACTAACACATAAACCTGACCTGGTTGAGGGGTTGGCGGAAAAACTTCACCAGCTACCAACGTTACCTCATACCCAGTCGACGTATTTCTATACTGTCCGGAGACAGGTACTTTTTCGCCGGGTTTATACATACCTTGCACCTCCTTACTCAGTCAAGATTTCCCATTGCAAGATGAGCAAAAAGGTGTTAAATTACAAATAGATACAGTAATAACACCTCGTCTCTTCTAACAGGGAGACTGAGATTTTAAGGGGGCGTGTTCATGCACGCCCCCTTACTCTTTTACATTTTCCACAATCAAACACTCATTATTCTCATCCCATTTGCAGTCGTACTTTTTACTTTTTTGTTTCCCTTCGGGCTTTAGTTTGAAATCAGAAATGAAGTTTTTTGCGTTAAGATAATAAAAGTTTGAATTGTCTCTCCCAATGAGCTTTAACCCCAGTGAATCCGATTCTGTCGTAGGCATGATCAGCAATATGTCCCTTTCCTCGTCATAGCCTATGCGAGCGTATCTTTTTTCGCCAAAATAGGTGTTTATCGTATACCTACTCAAAGATATTAGGTTTCGCGATATGCGTATTTGTGCTTTATTTGGGGATGTGCCACGTCCGGGAACATACCAAGCTGTGAAGTTCATATTTCCTTCTCCCCGTTGCTCACGTCGCATTCTGGAACTTTATATCTATTCATTGCCCATGATTCTACTCTATAGCCTTAATAGTTTCAAGAGTGATATCGAAATATTGTGCTTCTATGGTTATACGCGTTTGCGAAGAAGCCCGATGAGTGCGATTGTGGGTATGATGAAATGCATTGCTATTTAGTCAAAGGGCTGTCGTGCAATGAATCAAGCACTTGTTCACATTTTAGTTTTATTCAGCGAATTTGTCGAGTATAACAACCAGATATTATTATATATTAATGAAACAAAGATCCCATTGCCCCCTTTCCTAAGGGAAATAAAAGACAAAGGCTGGATTCCCGATACAAGCATTCGGGAATGACAGAAATAAGGTGATTCCTCGCTTACTCGAAATCGTCGGGAATGACAGATTAAGACCTGAACGGCAGATTAAGATAGCGAAGCGATACCTTGTGCTACACGTTCGGCGCGTCCGGGCCGAGGAGCTGGGAGAGCTTCGTGCGAATGACGCGTGTGCAGACGGCGCAGAAGCCGGGTTTCGTGAGCGTCCGCATGAGGCAGTTCTTCTCCGGGCGGAAGACGTTACACGCCTGGTACAGCCCGCCTTCGAAGAGGCCGACCGTGCCGTCGGGCACGGGATGGGCGAAGGGATCGCCGGCGCAGGCGTTTCTCGAAGTCGGGATCGGCGTTCCGGGCGCGATCAGGTCCTTCCATTTTATGTCCGCGAGCTGCGTCCTGCTCGTGAGGTTCGGGTAGTTATCGGGATTGTCGTTTATGTAGGGCGTCTCGTATTCGTCGGCGAGCTTGAAGAAGCTGTGACCGAGCTCGTGTATGCCGATGAGCGCGGCCGAGCCGTTGGTCGAAAACACCGGGACGTTGCCGCCCGAGCCGCCGTATATAGGGCTGTTCACCATGGCGAATGTGACGTGCGCCTGCGGGGCGAAATTGTCCCACACCTTCTTCGCCGTCCGCTGATCGACGACCAGGAGACGCTTGTTGCCGACGGCGCCGCAGAAGCTGGCGTTGAAGTAGGTGTCGACGCTTACGGGCGGCGCGCCGTCCTGGCACTGCGCCGGGAGGTCGGCCCCGCTGTCCGTCGAGGATACCTTGACTATGTATACGTTCGTTCTGTGCCAGAACTCGTCGAAGGGCCCAAACGATTTGAAGGTGTCCACGAACTTCATCGCGTCGGAAACGAATTTCGGCATCTCGTCCGCGCGGTAGCCTTCGGCCAGGATGCAGATCGTCCAGCATTTGTCGTCCGGGCCGTGGTCGATTATTTTCTCCACGCCCAGAATCGCGCCGTGCTCCACTTCGCGCGATACGACCATCGGGGGGAATATGAATTCCGCCGGGTCGATTGTGAACGTGAACGACTGCCGCGCGAGCCGGTATATCGGTATCTCGGGCTGGAGCGGGTTGTTGACGATTTCGAGCGTGAACGTAAAACCCGGGTCGGGAACGAGTATGGAGAATTCGACTTCGGGCTCTTTCAGGATCGCGTAATCGAGCGGGCTCGATTCGTCGTCGCCGTACGTTTCGGCCTCGGAGCGGAACGGGTCGCGGAGTGTCTGGACGTAGAAGACGCGGCCGTCGCCGTCGGTGAGCCGCACGTAATATCCCGTGTAGCCGTCGAGCCATTCGGACGGGTCGGACGGGGGAGGGATGATGCCGACGGGGGTTTGCGACGTCAGCACGACGTTAGCGTTTTGAAACCTGAAATCGAGCCTGAGGCTCTTGTCCCATCTCATGAATTTACGCCCGGTTCCTTATCGCTGCAGCTCATGACGGCAAAAGGATAAGCCCGAACCCGGCCGCGCGCAACGGGGGGACGGGACAGGGACGCCCCGCTCAATGGAAACTTGTGCCCGCTTGTGCCGCCGCGTTTCTTCTCTTCCTGATCGCGAACATGGCGGACAGGCCGAAGAGCGCCGAGAGGGCTATCAACCCCCATTCGCCGAGCGCGGGTATGGAAGAGACGGGGCCGGATCCGCCCGGGGTTATGAACTTGCCGAACGACGAGGGCAAGGCCCCTACGGGCACTATATCGACGACGGTATTGTCCGCGGTTCTTATGACGGAGACCGAGTTCGATTCGGCATTGGAGACGTAGACGAACCTCCCGTCGGACGTTACGTCTATACCGATCGGTCCGCTGCCTACGGGTATTTCGTCGATGACGGAGTTGTCGGCGGTCCGTATGACCGACACGGTGTTGGAAATAGCGTTGGCTACGTAGACGCGGCCGCCGGCGGGCGATACAACAAGGGCTACCGGCGTGATTCCGACGGGTATGGCGTCGACGATCGTATTCGCCGCGGTGCTTATGACGAGCACGTTGTCGGCGGCTTCGTTCGCCACGTATAAGAAAGCGCCGTCGGGGCCGATATCCAGGCCGAAGGGCCCGTTCGTCGGGCCTATAGTTGCAGTGACGGTGTTCGACGCCGTGCTTATCACGGAGATGGAGTTTGTTTCATAGCAGGTAACGTAAACCGAGCCGCCGTCGGGCGATACCACGACGCCGACGGGCGAGTCGAGGAAGGGTATTGTGTCCACGACGCTGTACGACGCGACGCTTATAACGGATACGTTGTCGGAACCCGTGTTCGCGACGTAGAGGAACCTGCCGTCGGGTGTTATGTCGATTCCCGTCGGGGAGTCTCCGGCGGGAACGGTAGCCACGATCTCGTTCAGCGAGACGTCTATGGCGATTACCTCGTTCGGTGTCTGAAGAGCGACGTAGACGAAAGCGCCGTCGGGGGAGACTGCAGTGCCCGAAGGCCGCTCGCCGGTAGCGATCGTATCGACGACGGTATTCGTGCTAACGTCGATCACCGAGATCGAGGAGCCGTCGTTGTTGGCTATATAGGCGAAGGGCTGCGCGAAAGCACCTGCGGCGAAGCAGAAAAAGGCAATCAAGAATGAGATGGCGAATTTCCCGGGCATTGCTCATCCTCCTGTCGGTCCGTAAAATGACCGTGGCCGTGTCGAAAGCCGCCGAGGCGCCCTGGTTGTGACCGAAAGCGGATTCGCGCCTCGATTCAATTCGTTTTCAAATGCGGGAAACAAACAACAGATTGAATCTTTTTAAGTTTGAAGTCAAGGGCTGCGCGGCGATTGCGAAGGATATTCCGTGCGGGGCAGGCTGCCCGTCGAGCCCGCACGGCGTCCGCACTCTACAACTCGAATACGAGGGCCGTTTTGTCGGGGTCGTGTGTTAATCCCGCACGGAGTATGCGGGACGGATAGCGTGTTCCGCTCATAGCGGCGAAATATAGCACAAAGGGCCGGCGCGGGAAAGTCAGTTTCTGGCCGATTCGTCTTCGGCGCTGCAGATGGGGCAGTCGTCGCGCGGGCTGAAGCGCGGGTTCAGGTTGCCGTCCGCATCCAGCGAATCGACGCAGCAGCCGAGGAACATATCCTTAATCATCGCGCGGCCGCGCTGGACGCGCGACTTGAACCCGGAGTACGAGATTCCCATCCTGAGAGCCGCTTCTTTCTGCCTTTCGCCCTCGACGTCGGCGAGGAGGAGAGCATCCCTGTATTTATCCGGCAGACGCGAGACGAAGACGCCCAGGCATTTTACGGCGCAGGCGAGCGCGTCGTTGCCGTTTTCGTCGAGGGCAGTCTTTTCCTCGTCGAGCTCGACTTCGGGAGCGCCGCTCTTCCTGTAGTAGTCGGCGACGGTGTTCGCGACGATCCTCCTTATCCACGGCGCGAGCTTGTCCTTGTCCCTGAGCTCGCCCGCGTGGCGGTGGATCTTCACGAACACTTCCTGCATGAGATCGTCCGCGTCGGATTCGTTGCGGACCTTTCCCAGGAGGTGTCTCCTGACCTGTCCCGAGAACTCGCTCCAGATAGCCGCCGTTTCTTCTTTTCTATTCATGGAGTCGTCCTGTATAAATAGCGGGCGCTTACCAACATTACATTATTATACAGGCGGCGCCCGCCTGGAAATCATTTGCAGCATTTGCAGTCTTCGCACTTACAGTTGCAGGTGCATCCCCCGCCCTCCACGGGGCTGCATTCGCACCCGCAGCCGCAACCGCAATTGCATTTTCTTTCTTCAGTCATTTTACGCCTCCCTGGGTGTTTTCTATCCATATAGACGGGGGGGATGCCGAAAAAGACGCAAAGAGCCACCAATATTCTATGAAGAGAGTAAAAGCAAAGGAAAAAGCGAGATCCTGAATTAAATTCAGGATGACTGAATAGTGGAGTCGCGGCTGAGCGCCGCGACGTCGGAATCCTGCACGCGTGGCGTGCTGGATTCCCGATATCGGACTCCGCCTCGGACTTCGCCAAGGCTTCGCCCGATAAAAAGGCTTCGACCGACAAGCAAGCATTCGGGAATGACACCAATAGGGTAGGTTCCTCGCTCGCTCGGAACCGTTGGGAATGACAGAATGAGAAGAACGATTGCCGCAGCGGAAGTCTCTCCGGCTATACTTATTGGCTGAGGGGGTGCGGCAAATGGCACGGGAAGAGAAGAAGGTAGATTACGCGCTCAGCGACACGGAGAACGAGAAGAAGCGGCTCCGGGAGCAGTCGAGGATTATTATCGAGACGACGCGGAGGGTGTTCGCCCTGGCCGGCATCGAGCCGGGGATGCGTGTGCTCGAGCTCGGTACCGGGGCGGGGGACGTGACGATCCTCCTTTCGGAGATGGTAGGCCCCACGGGCGAGGTGGTCAGCCTCGAGAAGAACCCTGCGATACAGGAGTCGGCGCGGAAGCGCGTCGAGGCGGAGGGGCGCGGGAACGTCGAGTTCGTCTGCTGCGACATAGCATCTGCCGAGCCCGGGGGCGTCTTCGACGCGCTCGCAGGGCGGGCCGTTCTGATGGACATTCCCTCGCCGGAGAAGGTGCTCGCGAAGCTGCTGAAGTCCGTACGCAGCGGGGGTGTGGTCGCGTTCCAGGAGGTCGATTTCACGGTGCGCCCGGAGGTGATCCCGCCGATGCCGCTCATGCAGAAAGCGTGGGATCTCCTCTATGCCGCCATGGAAAAGTCGGGCACGGAGATGCAGATGGGGTTCAAGCTCCTGCCTGTCTTCAAGAGGGCGGGGCTGCCTGAGCCCATGATGCACATGGACGCCTTTATCGGGGGGCAGGCCTCGGGCGGTATAGACTGGTTCGTCAGCACCATAAGGAGCCTCGTGCCGATGATGGAGAAGCTCGGCATAGCGACGGCGGCCGAGGTGGACGTCGATACGCTCAAGGACAGGCTCATCGGGGAGTACTTCGCGGCCGGCGTCAGGGACGGGCTCGGCATGTCGAACACGTGGATAAGCGCGTGGACGAGGAAGGGGTGAGGAAAATGAGCTTCCGGAAGCCGGGCTCCGAAGTCCGTGTATCTCCTCCGTATATTGCATTTTTTCTAAAAAGTATTGGCAAAAATCGATACTTTAGGCTAAACTTTTAGACATCAATTCGGCAGGAGGCTAGACAACATGAAAAAGTTACTCTTCACATTGGCTATCACGCTCGGGCTCGCGTTGGGCGGCGTAGTTCTTACGACGTCGAACGTGCTCGCATGCGGCGGCAAGGACAAGGACGCGACGACCGAGCACCCGACCACCGGCGGTGGTGACGGCTCGACGCAGTCTTAAGTTTGGTAGAACAATTTTGAGTACTTAAGGATTACATGCGCCCCGGGGGAGCGATTTCGCTCCTCCGGGGCTTTTTTTTGTTTTGGGGGGAGCGGCAAGAGATATTCCTGCTTATGCTCGGCCTTTTCCCCTGTTATTCCCAACGGTTCCGAGCGAGCGTGGAATTGGACGCCGGCTTCGCATGGCTATCAGGCTACGCTGAGGCTTCGCCTCGATAGGCGCCGCGACGAGCGTGCGGCTTGCAATATTATGATTTATCCACCGACTTTGCATTTTCCGTCATTCTGAACTACGATTTCGAGCGAGCGAGGAATCGGACGCCACGGGCCGACTGCAGGGAAGCTCATATAGTACGGCTCCATAGCATATCAAATCAAAATATTCAGAATCTCGTTT
>JADLGH010000073.1 GCA_020849425.1 Candidatus Dadabacteria bacterium | reverse complement strand
CTGCGCGACGGCCTTCGCGGGCTTGTCGCCTTCGGTTATTTCCATCCCTGTAATCGTCGCGAGGCTCGTTATGAAGCCCTTGTTGTTCTCGATCTGTGTCTTGATAATATTATTTTCGGGAAGGAGAACGACGCTCACTTTCTCGGATGGATGGAGCCCCAAGACGGCCCTGAGATTACGTATGCCGACGACTATCCCCTTCATGAGCTCTACTTCATCGTGCTCCGCCCTGAAAATCTGCCCGGGGCTGTATTCCGGAAACGCGCTCAGCATTATGCTTTCGGCCGTCCCGCCGCGGACGCCCGGGAGCTCGACTCCGAACTCCCGGAGCCTCTGGTAAAGCTCCTCCGTAACGAAAGGGGCCATCGGATGCAGGCGCTGGAGCGCCGTCTTGAGCACCCTCACGAGGACGCCCTGCGCCGGCTGTTTTTTGGCCGGGTCGCCGCCGTAGAGCGCGGGCTTTACGGACTCTATGTACCAGTCGCAGTACTCGGACCAGAAGAACTGGTACACGGCGCTCGCCGCCTTGTCGAACTCGTAACCGTCGAGCGACGTCTCGACCTCTTTCACCGTATCGTTCAGCTTGGTAAGTATCCACCTGTCGTACGTCGAAAGCCCGCCGTCGGGGAGCTTCGCGGAAGCGTCGTAGTCTTCGAGGTTCATTATCAGGAACCGGGAGGCATTCCAGATCTTGTTTATAAAATTCCTGTATCCCTGAATAACGGGCATGGAGAGCTTTATGTCCCTCCCCTGCGTCGCGAGTGCCGTAAGGCTGAACCTGAGCGCGTCGGCGCCGTTTTCCTCGACGACGCCGAGCGGGTCGATAACGTTCCCCCGCGTCTTACTCATCTTCTGCCCCTTCTCGTCCCTTATGAGGCCGTGGATGTAAACGTCCCTGAACGGCACGTCGCCCATGAAGTGTATGCCCTGCATTATCATCCTGGCCACCCAGAAGAAGATGATGTCGAAGCCTGTAACGAGAACGCTCGTCGGGTAGTAGCGCCCAAGCTCGGGGGTATCGTCCGGCCAGCCGAGGGTAGAGAACGGCCAGAGTCCCGACGAGAACCACGTATCGAGGACGTCCGGGTCGCGCTCGAGAACCGGCTCCTCGCCGTAGTGCTTCCTCGCCGCCTCGCGGGCCTCGTCCTCGGACGCCGCGACGAATATCTCGCCGTCGGGCCCGTACCAGGCCGGTATCTGGTGCCCCCACCAGAGCTGCCTCGATATGCACCACGGCTCTATGTTACGGAGCCATTCGAAATAGGTGTTCTCCCAGAATTTGGGGACGAACCTGACCCTGCCCTCCTCGACGGCCGCTATGGCCGGCTCGGCGAGCTTCTTCGCATCGACGTACCATTGCTCGGTAAGCCACGGCTCGATAACCACGCCCGACCTGTCGCCGTAGGGGACGGTGTGCTTCGTGTCCTCGATCTTATCGAGAAGCCCGAGCGCCTCGATATCCTCTACGACGCGCTTCCTGGCCTCGAACCTGTCGAGCCCCCGGTACTTTTCGGGCGCGTTCTCGTTGAGGTGAGCAGTCGCGTCGAATATGTTCACCATCGGGAGATTATGTCTCCGCCCGACTTCAAAGTCGTTGAAGTCGTGCGCAGGCGTAATCTTCACCGCGCCCGTCCCCTTTTCAGGGTCGCTGTACTCGTCGGCGACTACAGGTATACGCCGCCCGACCAGCGGCAGCACGACGTTCTTCCCGACGAGGTGACGGTAGCGCTCGTCGTCCGGATGAACCGCTACGGCCGTGTCGCCGAGCATCGTTTCGGGCCTGGTCGTGGCGACTGTAATAAACTCGCCCTCGCCCCCCTCGACGGGATATTTGAAATGCCAGAAGTGCCCGCTGACTTCCCGCTGCTCTACTTCGAGATCGCTTATAGCGGTCGTCAGCTTCGGGTCCCAGTTGACGAGCCTCTTGTCTTTATATATCAGCTTTTCGTTGTAAAGATCGACGAACACCTTCCTCACCGCACGGGAGAGGTTCTCGTCTAATGTAAATCTTTCTCTGTCCCAGTCGGGCATTGCGCCGAGACGCCTTAGCTGCGTCCCGATAGTGCCGCCCGATTCTTCCTTCCACTTCCAGACGCGCTCGATGAATGCGTCCCTGCCCATAAGGGCCCTGCCGGCGCCTTCCTTCTCGACCTGCCTTTCGACCATCATCTGCGTCGCGATACCGGCGTGGTCCGTCCCCGGCACCCACAGCGCGTCGAACCCCTTCATGCGCTTGTATCGTACGAGAATGTCCTGGAGAGTGTTGTTTAATGCGTGGCCTATGTGGAGCGAGCCCGTAACGTTGGGCGGCGGGATGACTATTGTGAAAGGTGGGAGCCCGGATTCGGGCGAGGCCTTATAATAGCCCCTGTCCATCCACTCGGCGTACCATTTCTCTTCAACCTTTTTAGGATCGTAAACCTTGTCCATCCGGGTTTTATCGTTTTCTGACATGGCAGCCGTTTGTATAATGAAGGATTAAAAAAAGGGGGCGGGAGACGGGATTTCCGTCGCCTGCCCCCGGAATTTCAAAGTTTGATTTTATTCGTCGGCCGAAGCCGCGGCCGGTACCGGGACTTCGAGAACGGGAACCTCGACGTCGATGTTCCTGTATATCGGGAGCCCCGTACCCGCGGGTATGAGCCTGCCCATGATAACATTCTCCTTGAGTCCGCGGAGATTGTCGGCCTTGCCCTCGCAGGCAGCCTCGGTAAGAACCCTCGTCGTCTCCTGGAACGAAGCGGCCGAAAGCCAGCTGTCCGTGCTGAGAGACGCCCTCGTTATGCCGAGGAGGAGCGGTTCCGCCGACGCGGGCCTTCCGCCCTGCTCTAGCACCCTTTCGTTCTCTTCGAAGAAGATGTGCTTCTCGACGGCCTCTCCGACGAGGAGTATTGTGTCTCCGGGGTCCTTGATCCTGACGCGCTTTAACATCTGCCTGACTATGGCCTCGATGTGCTTGTCGTTGATCTTGACGCCCTGGAGCCTGTAGACCTCCTGGATCTCGTCGACGAGGTACCTCGTAAGCGCGCGTTCGCCCCTTATGCGGAGGATGTCGTGCGGGTTGACGGAGCCGTCGACGAGCTGGTCGCCCGACGTGACGATTTCCCCTTCCCTCACGAGCACGTGCTTGCCTCTCGGTACGAGGTATTCCTTCGGCTCTCCGACCTCAGGCGTCACCACGACCCTTCTCTTGCCCTTTAGGTCCTTGCCGTAGCTCACGATACCGTCGATCTCGGTTACGACCGCCGGGTCTTTCGGTATCCTCGCCTCGAAGAGCTCGGCAACCCTCGGAAGGCCGCCAGTGATGTCCTTGGTCTTCGCCGTCGCACGGGCTATCTTGGCCACGACGTCTCCCGCGTTCACGGCGTCGCCCTCGTTGACCTCGATAATAGCCCCTATGGGGAGCGAGTACTGTATGCTCTTCCCCTCGCTCGTGTGTATCACGAGGCCGGGATGAACGTCGAGGCTCTTGGATTCTATTACTACCTTTTTGTAAATACCGGTGACTTCGTCGACCTGCTCTTTCAAGGTTATACCCTGCTCCAGATCGACAAATCCCACCGTCCCGTCGAATTCGGATATAAACGGAGTGGTGTACGGGTCCCATTCCGCGAGTAGCTGTCCTTCTTTAACCTTCTGCCCGTCGGCGATCTTGAGCTTCGCACCCAGGGCGAGCGGGTAGCGCTCCCTTTCGTAGCCCTTGTCGTCCACGATAATAAGCGTTCCCGTCCGGTTGATTACGACGAAGCTTCCGTCCTTCGTTTCGACGGTCCTTACGCTCTGGAACTTGACAGTCCCCTCGTGCGTGGCTTCGAGGGTGCTCTCGGCCGCCCTCTGGCTGGCCGCGCCGCCTATGTGGAACGTTCTCATGGTGAGCTGCGTTCCGGGCTCGCCGATCGACTGGGCGGCTATGATCCCGACGGCCTCGCCTATGTTGACGAGCTTTCCGGTGGCAAGGTTCCTGCCGTAGCAGAGCTCGCAAACGCCTATGCGCGTCTCGCACGTGAGCACGGACCTTATCCTTACCTCGGTGACGCTTCCGGCCTCGTCTATCCTGACCGCCGCCTGCTCGTCGATTTCCTGGTTGGCCCTGACTATCGTCTCGCCGCTTACCGGGTCGATTATATCCTCCAGCGTGACCCTTCCGAGCACCCTGTCTCCGACGCGCTCTATTATCTCGCCGCCTTCGACGAGGTCGCTCACGGTTATGCCCTCGACCGTTCCGCAGTCGTATTCCTTTATCATTACGTCCTGGGCGACGTCGATGAGCCTTCTCGTCAGGTAGCCCGCGTTCGCCGTCTTGAGCGCCGTGTCCGCGAGACCTTTTCTCGCACCGTGCGTCGAGATGAAGTACTGGAGAACCGTCAGCCCTTCCCTGAAGTTGGACGTGATCGGGGTCTCTATGATTTCACCCGACGGCTTGGCCATAAGCCCCCTCATACCCGCGAGCTGGCGGACCTGGGTCTGGCTCCCTCTCGCACCCGAATCTATCATCATGTATATCGGGTTCGAGCTGGTGCCCCTCTTTACGGTGCCGTCTTCGTCGACGATATCTTCGTACGAAATATCTCTCATCATTTCCTGGGCGACGTCGTCGCTCGTCCTCGCCCAGATGTCGATTACCTTGTTATACCTCTCGCCGTCCGTTATAAGGCCGTGAGAGTACTGGTTCTGTACCTTTACAACCTCGTCCTGGGCCTTCTGGAGCAGGTCCTTTTTCTTCTCCGGAATGCTCATGTCTCCTATAGATATCGATATCCCGGCCCTTGTCGAATACTTGAACCCGAGCGTCCTCATGCGGTCCGCAAGGATTACCGTGCTCTTGCCGCCCGCCATCCTGAAGCAGGTGTCGACGAGCTCTTCGATGGCCCTCTTGGTCATGACCCTGTTGACGAGCTCGAAAGGGATGCCGTCCGGCATGATGTTGTAAAGTATCACGCGCCCGGCCGTCGTTTCGTAGAGCTTGCCGTTTATGCGCACCTTGATTTTCGCATGTATTCCTATCTCGCCCGAGTCGTACGCCATGTGCACTTCGTCGATGCCCGAGAATATCTTGCCGTCCCCCTTGTCGGTGGCCATGTCCCTCGTCTGGTAGTAGATGCCGAGGACGATGTCCTGCGTCGGGAGGATTATCGGCTTTCCGTGCGCCGGCGACAGTATGTTGTTAGTGGACATGACGAGCGCCCTGCACTCCGTCTGCGCCTCTATCGAAAGGGGCACGTGTACGGCCATCTGGTCGCCGTCGAAGTCGGCGTTATAAGCCGGGCAGACGAGCGGGTGAATCTGAATAGCCTTGTCCTCGATCAGTATCGGCTCGAAGGCCTGGATGCTGAGACGGTGGAGCGTTGGCGCACGGTTCAGAAGCACCGGGTGTTCTTTAATGACTTCGTCGAGGGCGTCCCATACGATCGGGGCCTCCTGCTCGACGAGCTTTTTCGCAATTTTAATGGTGGCGGCGGCTCCCCACAATTCGAGCTTCTGGTAGATGAACGGCCTGAAAAGCTCGAGGCCCATCTGCTTCGGAATGCCGCACTGGTGGAGCCTGAGCTCGGGGCCCACGGTGATGACCGAACGGCCCGAATAGTCCACTCTCTTTCCCAGGAGGTTCTGCCTGAACCTTCCCTGTTTTCCCTTGATTATGTCGCTCAGGCTCTTGAGCGGCCTGTGGTTGTGCCCAAGGACCGGCCTCCCCCTTCTCCCGTTTTCGAGAAGGGCGTCGACCGACTCCTGGAGCATCCTCTTTTCATTCCTGACGATAATGTCCGGAGCGCCGAGCTCAAGGAGCTTCTTGAGCCTGTTGTTCCTGTTTATGACCCGCCTGTAGAGGTCGTTCAGGTCCGAAGTCGCGAACCTTCCGCCGTCCAGCGGAACGAGCGGCCTTAAGTCCGGAGGAAGAACCGGAATCCTCGTCAGGATCATCCACTCGGGGCGGTTCTTGGACTTCCTGAAGGCCTCGCATATACGGAGCCTCTTGGCGATCCTCGCCCTCTTTATCGGGGAGGATGTGTTTTTCATTTCGTGCCTGAGCTGCTCTGAGAGCTCGACGAGGTCGATCTTCTTCAGCATCTCCCTTATCGTCTCGGCGCCCATGCCGACCTTGAAGCTGTGGCCGTAATCCTCGACGGCCTTCCTGTATTTGTCCTCGCTCAAAACCTCGGCGAACTTAAGGCTCGTGTTCCCCGGGTCGAGGACGACGTAGGACTCGTAATAGAGCGTCTTTTCGAGGTCCTTCAAGGTCATGTCGAGCAGCATCCCTATACGGGACGGTATGCTTCTCAGGAACCATATGTGCGCTACGGGCGAAGAAAGCTCTATGTGGGCCATCCTCTCCCTTCTTACCTTGGAGGAGATGACCTCGACGCCGCACTTCTCGCACGTGATTCCCCTGTGTTTCAGCCTCTTGTATTTACCGCACGTACATTCGTAGTCCTTCACCGGGCCGAAAATCTTGGCGCAAAAAAGCCCGCTCCTTTCCGGCTTGAAGGTCCTGTAGTTTATCGTCTCCGGCTTTCTTACCTCACCGTGAGACCATTCCTTTATCTTTTCGGGAGAAGCTATCGAAATCTTGACAGCCGAATACTCCGATGGGTTCTTCGGCTTTTCAAATAGTGTATCTACGTCCACGTTGTCTCCCTCCCTTTATTTGATTTATTCCCTTCCGAGCTCTTCTTCCTCGAGAAGGTCAATGTCGAGCGCAAGCGCCTGCAGCTCTTTCTGCAAGACCTTGAACGATTCCGGCAGCCCGGGCTCGAAGTTCATGTCGCCCTTGACTATCGAATCGAAAATCCTCGTCCTTCCTATTACGTCGTCAGATTTCACTGTCAGGAATTCCTGCAGCGTATACGACGCGCCGTACGCTTCGAGAGCCCACACCTCCATTTCCCCGAGCCTCTGTCCGCCGAAGTGGGCCTTTCCGCCGAGGGGCTGCTGGGTAACGAGCGAATACGGCCCGATTGCCCTCGCATGTATCTTCTCCTCGACAAGGTGATGGAGCTTCAGCATGTACATGACGCCGACCGTGACCTTCTGGTCGAAGGGCTCTCCGGTCTGGCCGTCGAACAGGATGGTCTTTCCGTCCTCG
>JADLGH010000072.1 GCA_020849425.1 Candidatus Dadabacteria bacterium | reverse complement strand
TGAGCCCGTAAGGCTAGCAGACGCAATAAGCGGGTTTTACAGCCGCGACTTCCAGACCATTACGGCAGACGAAAGAAAGAAGCACGCCCTGGTCTGCGGACAGATGAGCACGCTTGCAAGCCTTCATAAGGTATATCAGAAAAAGGGATTCGAGCTCAGGAACAGGTTTATAAAAGCCAACCTCAGGCTCGTGGCCAGCATGGCGAAGAGATTCGCCGGAAGGGGCGTCCCGTTCCTCGACCTTATCCAGGAAGGGAACCTCGGCCTCATAAAGGCCGTCGAGAGGTTCGATCACAGGAAGGGCTACAGGTTCTCGACGTACGCCTGCTGGTGGATCAACCAGGCGATGACGAGGGGCGTCTTCAACCAGACCCGCACCGTAAAAATGCCGGCCTATCTACTGGAAAAGGCCGGGAAAGTGCGGCACGTAAAGAGGGAGCTCACGCGGGAGAACGAAAGGGAGCCGCTCCCCGAGGAGATCGCCGAGAAGGCCGAGATGAGCGTCGAGAACGTCAGGAGAATCCTCGAGTCCGGCACGAACAAGGTCGTAAGGCTCGATACCCCGATATGGAACGGCGAGAAGGCTACGTTCCTCGATTACGTAGAGGATTCGGGCGCGCTCAAGGTGGATTCCCTCATAGCCGAGATATCCATACCGGGGAATATAAACGACGCCCTCCTCATCCTCCCGATAAGGGAGCGCGAGGTAGTGAAGATGAGGTTCGGGATAGGATACGAATGCCCCTACACCCTCGACGAGATAGGCAGGAAGTTCCGCCTCACGAGGGAAAGGATAAGACAAATAGAAAAGAAGGCCCTCGACAGGATAAGGAGGTCGAAGTCGGCCCCCGTCCTCAGGAGCCTCATGGAAGTATACAACTGACCATCCTCCTTTGCCGGCGCGCTACGATTCGGCGATTCGCAGCGCGCCGGTTTTTTTAAGCTTTGTCCGGTCCATGAAAGCCCCGCACTACCGCGAAAACCACCTGCCGTATTTATAGAAAAGTCTTGCCTCTCTCATCTCATTATCGATACGGAAGCCCTCGCCGATCTCCCGGGCCCGCCTTATGTTATCCTTTTCCGAATCCCCGATGAAACCGAACGACATCCATCCCGTAATAGATGCCCTCTCGAAGGCGGCCCCGTCGTGGAACGTCCCCGCCGTAACGCTCGTCGCCGAAACCTCGCGCGACCCGTTCAGGGTGCTCATATCGACGGTCCTCAGCCTGAGGACGAAGGACGAAACGACGGCCGCGGCGTCGCGGAGGCTCTTCGCCCTCGCGGGCAACCCCGCCGACATGCTGCGGCTGAGCGAGGACGAAATAGCCAGGGCCATATACCCCGTCGGGTTTTACAGGGTCAAGGCCCGTAACGTCCTCGACATATGCCGGACGCTCGTCCGAAATTACGGCTCGCGCGTCCCGGACGACCTTGACGAGCTCCTTAAGCTAAAAGGCGTCGGCAGGAAGACGGCTAACCTCGTTCTGACACTCGGCTACGGTAAGCCCGGCATCTGTGTCGATACGCACGTGCACAGGATTTCGAACCGGCTCGGGTACATAAAGACCAAGAATCCGCTCGACACCGAAATGGCGCTCAGGAAGAAGCTCCCCAAAAAATACTGGATAGACTACAACAGCCTGCTCGTGGCCTTCGGACAGCAGCTTTGTAAGCCCATATCCCCGATGTGCACGCTCTGCCCCGTCTCCAAATGGTGCGACAGGGTGGGCGTCGGCAAAAGCAGGTAAGCCCGCCCCTTTTAATCCGTTTCTATGCGGCAAGCGTTGACTATCGCCCTGTTCCACATATACTTCATGTACCTCGAATTAAAGCTCAGTCGCCTATTTATCCGGGAGGTCTTAACAGCTTGGAGACTGTACTATTCTATCTGTTCGCGGCGCTTGCCGTGGCGGGTGCTCTCCTCGTAATCGTTCATAAGAATCCGGTGTCGAGTGCCGTGTCCCTCGTTCTCACCCTCTTTGCGACGGCCGTGCTTTTCGTGCTTCTTTCGGCGCACTTCGCAGCCGCGATACAGATACTGGTCTACGCCGGCGCAATAATGGTGCTGTTTCTTTTCACCGTCATGTTCCTTAATCTCAAGCCCGGAGCCCTCGATTTCGACTCCAAAAACATGGCGTTTAAGGGCAGCCTCCTTCTGGCGGGCCTCTTTTTCGTCGGTTATTTCGCAATTCTGGCCTACGGCATGGCGTTTCCGGGCGGGAGCACAGCGGCCCTTCCCGAAGGGTTCGGCACGGTAGAGGGTGTAGGTATGATGCTGTTTACGGACTACCTTCTTCCCTTCGAGCTTACGTCGGTCCTCATTCTCGCCGCGATCATAGGCGTCGTCGCGATTGCCAAAAGGAGGGAGAGCTGAGATGTCCGGCATAACTCCCGAGCATTATTTCGTATTGAGTGCAATACTTTTCGTCATAGGGGCCTTCGGGGTTATAGCCAGGAAGAACCTTATAATCATTCTCATGTCGCTCGAGCTCATGCTGAACGCCGGGAATCTCGCCTTCATCGCATTTTCGAGGGTCCACGGCAACATGACGGGGCACATATTCATGATAATGTCGATCACGGTCGCCGCGGCCGAGGTTGCCGTGGGGCTCGCGCTCGTCGTGGCCGTCTATTCGCACAAGGATTCGCTCGACGTAGACATACTAAGGATGCTCAAGGGTTAACGTTTAAATGATACTCTGGATTATTCTCATACCCCTTCTCGGGGCCGCTTTCAACGGGCTCCTCTTCGTTTCGGGCCTTTGGAGAAAGGTTCTAAAAGGCGGCGAGCACACGGAGAAGAAGATAGCGAGCCTCGTCGGATGCGGCGTCGTGCTGGCGTCGGCGCTCATATCGACCTCGCTCTTCATTGAGCTCCTCTCGATGGAGCCGGGCCAGCGCCGGATAATCCAGGAGCTCTTCGTATGGATACCGTCGGGCTCGTTCACTGTGAGCTTCGACTTTCTCTTCGACACGCTCTCCTGCATAATGGCGCTCGTGATAACGTGGATAGGCTTTCTCATACACGTCTACTCGACAGGGTACATGCACGACGACAGGGCCTACGCCAAGTACTTCATGTACCTTAACATTTTCATATTTTTCATGCTCACGCTCGTCCTCGGCAACAGCTTCCCGCTCATGTTCGTCGGCTGGGAGGGCGTGGGTCTCGCATCCTATCTCCTGATAGGGTTCTGGTACGAGAACCCGGACAACGCCGACGCCGGGCGCAAGGCGTTCGTCGTCAACAGGATAGGCGACTTCGGCTTCCTCCTCGGAATATTTCTTATATTCTTCGTTTTCGGCTCCGTCGGCTACCAGGAGGTCTTCGGAAAGGCGCTCGACCCCGTTTTCATGAGCGGGGTGCCGGCCGCGGCGATAACCGCCATAGCGCTGCTTCTTTTCGTGGGGGCCGTGGGCAAATCGGCGCAGATACCGCTTTACGTGTGGCTCCCCGACGCCATGGCCGGCCCCACACCCGTGAGCGCGCTCATACACGCCGCCACGATGGTCACCGCGGGCGCATACATGGTCGCCAGGTGCAGCGCGATATTCTCCCAGTCCGCCACGGCGCAAATGATAATCGTGACGGTAGCCGTTCTGACGTCTTTCCTGGCGGCTACGATAGCCCTCACCCAGAACGACATTAAAAAGGTCCTCGCATATTCGACGATAAGCCAGCTCGGCTACATGTTCATGGGCATAGGCGTCGGCGCATACACCGCCGGGCTCTTCCACCTCGTCACCCACGCGTTCTTCAAGGCCCTTTTATTCCTGGGCTCGGGGAGCGTCATACACGCCCTTTCCGGCGAGCAGGACATAAGGCGCATGGGAGGCCTCAGGAAACACATCCCGACGACCGCGATAACCTTCCTCATAGGCACGCTCGCGATAGCCGGCGTCCCGCTTCTATCCGGCTTTTTCAGTAAGGACGGCATACTCGGGCAGGTCTACGACAGGGGCTATGCGCTCCACTGGCTCCTGGCGCTGATCACGGTCGTCCTCACGGCATTATATATGTTCAGGCTCTACCTTCTGACATTCGAGGGCAAAACCAGGATGACGGACGAGGTCAGGCATCACGTGCACGAGTCGCCCTTCTCGATGACGATTCCGCTCGTTATACTCGCCGTGCTGTCCATATTCGGGGGATATATCGGGGTGCCCGAGTTCATGGGCGAGCTCGTCGGTATCCACGGATCGAACCTCTTCGACAAATTCGTCTCGCCGGCGATACTGCTCGATAACTTCGTCGCGGCGGGGCATCATCTCCTCGATCACGTAACCCTGCTCGTTCTGTCCATCGCGGCCGCCGCTACGGGTATCGTGATAGCTTTTTACCTCTACTCCGTAAAGCCGGGGACGGCGGACAGGATAGCGGCCAACAAGAGCGTCGAGCCTTTCTACAACTTCTCTTACAACAAGTGGTACGTAGACGAGCTCTACGACTACATCATCGTCCAGCCCTTCAGGTACCTCTCCAATCTCGCCGCCTGGTTCGACACGAAGTTTATCGACGGAGCCGTAAACGGCGTCGCGCATATCCTCAAGGAGGCGGCGCTCACGCTCGAGGCCGCACAGACGGGGGTCCTCAGGAGCTACGCCACCCTCATGGCCATAGGCGCCCTCGCGATACTCGTCTTCGTAGTCCTCTGGCAGAAATTCTAGTATCCGCCCTAAGGCGTGGCGGCATGCGAGACCTCGACGCCCTTCCCGAAGGGGAATCCACGTTTCCATGCTGTGCTCATTTCGTTCCGGAACTTTTGCGAGCCGGCCGGAGAGACCGCCCAAACAGCTTCCCGGGACGGGCGGCTTTATCTGCCGTAGTTTACGGCAGGGTTTGCGGCGATAAAAAAAGCGGCGGCCCTTTTCAAGGCCGCCGCTCGCATCATCCGGTTTTTTCTTTTCTTATAGAGGGACCTATTACACGTCGAAGTACATCTTGAATTCGTACGGTACGGGCCTCAGCTTGATCGGGTTGACTTCCTTGTCCGTCTTGTATTCGATCCAGGTTTCGATAACGTCCTCGGTGAATACGTCGCCCTTGAGCAGGAACTCGTGGTCCGCCTCCAGGGCCTCGAGAGCGCCTTCGAGCGAGCTGGGAACGTTCGGAATCCCCGCGAGCTCCTCCGGCCCGAGAGCGTAAATGTCCTTGTCCAGCGGCTCTCCGGGGCTGAGCTTCTTTTCTATGCCGTCGAGGCCGGCCATGAGCATCGCCGAGAAGGCGAGGTAGCCGTTACACGACGGGTCTGGGAACCTGCATTCGAGCCTCTTTGCCTTCGGGCTCGGCGAGTACATAGGGATCCTTATCGATGCGCTCCTGTTCCTTGCCGAGTAGGCGAGGTTCACAGGGGCTTCGAAGCCCGGTACGAGCCTTCTGTAGGAGTTCGTGGTCGGGTTCGAAAATGCGCATATGGCCCTTGCGTGCTTGAGTATGCCGCCGATGTAGTTCATGGCGAGATCGCTCATGCCCGCATAGCCGTTTCCGGCGAAGAGCGGCTTGTCCTTTTTCCATATCGACTGGTGGACGTGCATACCCGAGCCGTTATCCTCGAAGAGGGGCTTGGGCATGAAGGTCACTGTCTTGCCGAACTGCCTGGCCACGTTCTTGATGACGTACTTGTACCACATCATCTGGTCGCCCATCTGTATCAGCGGGGCGAAGCGCATGTCGATTTCGCACTGTCCGGCCGTCGCCACTTCGTGGTGATGGGCCTCGATGCTTATGCCGAGCTTTTCGAGCAGGCTCACCATCTCCGAGCGCATGTCCTGGAGCGAGTCGGTCGGCGGCGTCGGGAAGTAGCCTTCCTTGTGCCTCGGCTTGTATCCGAGGTTGGGGTTCTCGTCCCTGCCGGAGTTCCATATGCCTTCTACGGAATCGACGAAGTAGTAGCCGGAGTTGGAAGTCTGGTCGTATCTCACGTCGTCGAAGATGAAGAACTCGAGCTCGGGGCCGAAGAACGCCGTATCGCCGATGCCGGTGCTCTTGAGGTATGCAATGGCCTTCTTGGCTATGTTCCTCGGGTCGCGCGAGTAGGGCTCACGCGTAATGGGATCGACGATGTCGCATATGACAGCGAGAGTCGGGTGCGTCATGAAAGGGTCTATTCTCGCGGTTTCGGCGTCGGGTATCATGAGCATGTCGCTCGCGTGAATCGACTGCCATCCGCGAATACTGGAACCGTCGAACCCGAGACCTTCTTCGAACGTGCCGGCCGAAAGCTCGTGCGCCGGGACGCTGAAGTGCTGCCAGGTACCGATAAAATCCAGGAATCTCAAGTCGATGAATTCTATATTGTTGTCTTTAATAAGCTTTAAAACATCCGCCGGTTTTTTCGGAAACATATCCTCTCCTCCTCCTTTGCTTTTGGACTTGCTTGTAGTGGGCATTACGTTATAGCTCCTCCTGTTGTTATTGTTGTCTTCGTATACTCGTAAAACGGCCCCGATTTATAAGGCGTCTTCGCCCCTCTCTCCCGTCCTTATCCTTATGACCTCTTCCATAGGCAATATAAAGATTTTACCGTCTCCGATCTTGCCGGTCTTGGCACTGTCCATTATTGCATCTATGACCTTGGACACCATGTCGTCCGACACAATGATCTCGAGCTTTATCTTGGGCAGAAAGTCTATTACATACTCTGCGCCCCTGTAAAGCTCCGTATGACCCTTCTGTCTTCCGAAACCCTTTACTTCGGTAACCGTGAGACCCTGGACCCCGATTTCCTTGAGGGATTCCTTTACATCGTCGAGCTTGAAAGGCTTAATGATCGCTTCTACTTTTTTCATGAGATATTCCTCCTTCCCATGGTAGTGATGCAAACAACATACCACTTATCAAAAACCTTTTCAATCAATGATTTTAAGGGTTTATATCAGAAGTTTCAGGATTTGACTGCCCAATATTTAAGCAAATGATACCAAAAATTAAACATTGACGGCAAGGAACGAGCGCGTCCCGCCGACGTGGCATGGCGAACGGCGCCCGGTCCGAAGAGCACAGTGAAGAGACGCATTTTTCAGGGAGATCGGGGATGCAAACCGAGCGCCTCACGGCTGCCCGTGACCGCACCGGCGGCGGGCGCCGATCGAGGGCGGAAGATCCCGCCGCCCGCCCCTACCGAATGCCGCGTTTCTCTCCATACTCGCATCTCGTCACAGGTGCGCACAAATTTGCTTAAATGACGTTTTTTGTCACGCAAAATGAAAGCCCCAACCTCTCCGTTTCCGATCAAATAACCAATGTTTATCGACTCTTATCTTTATAAATCACCATGGCACGATATTTGCCCACTACAATATTATATGGAGCTGCAATTGGCGAGATTGCTGGTCGGGAAAGGTCTGGTCGGCATAGACCAGGTACGCGAAGCTGTGGAGGAACAGCGGAGCTCGGGCTCCGGGCTGGGCGATTCGCTGGTCAGGCTGGGATATATATCTGAAACCGACCTCCTCGAATCTATGGGGAAATACTTCGGCATACCCGTTATGGATCTGGACGGCCGTTCCATAGAGCCCGAGGTGCTAAAGCTCATACCGCACGGTACGGCGGCCGAGGAGCGCCTCATACCGGTGAGCCTCGTCGGCAGCGATCTGATAGTCGCCGTGAGTGATCCTTCGAATATCCTTCTCCTGGATGACCTCGGGTTTATCACGGGCAGGCATATAGTTCCGGTTATTGCGTCCGAGCGCGCCATAACGGCCAGGATCGCCGAACTTTATGGCGAGGGTGATGGACGCGAGTCCGAGGGCCCGGGAAAGTTGCCGAGGGCCGGGAAGACGCGCTCAGTGGAAGATATAGTACGTGAGCTCGAAAAATTCACCGGCGAGAAAACCGGGGCGGCCGACGGCGAAACCACGGACAAACCCGACAGCCCGGGTTCGGGCGGGGCCGGGGAGACCTTGTCCGCCGACGAGGAAAAGGGCCCCGCTATCGGTAACGCGGTTTTCGATTTGACCGGACCCGAAGCCGGGGGCCACGACCCAATAGATTCCGGAGGAGCCGGAACCGGATTCGCCGCACCCGTCTCCATAAGCGAGGCGGCGCCGGGTGAGCTCCCGAAATCTTCAGGACATACGGACGAAAAAGGCGGAGACCCCGAAGATACGGACGCCGGATTCGGTGTGAATATAACCGAAGGAGGCGGGAACGGCGCGGCGGACGATATCCTTCTTTTTGAAGAAACCTCCCTTTCTCCCGTTCCGGAAATACCGAACGAGAATTTTACAGGAAACCGGCACGTGAGCGATACCGACGATGACCCGGCGGCCGGTTCCGAAGACGAAGAGGCGACACTCGCCGATACAGCCTCTCGGCCCGGCGACGAGACGGCAGGAAACGCCCCCGAAACGAGACTGCCCAAAGGGTCCGTCCTTATAGTCGACCACAGCCCCACGATAAGGAGGGTTGCCGCGCTTGCGCTCGAAAGGGAGGGTTACAAGGTTTACGCCGCGGGCGACGGCATGCAGGCGCTTGCAGCGCTTAACGACATAACGCCGGGCCTCATACTGGTGGACATAAACCTGCCTCACATGGACGGTTACCAGCTCTGCAAGGTGATAAAGGGGCACGGCCTCACGAGAGACATCCCCGTAGTGATGATGTCCGGAAAACTCGGGATGATGGACAAGATGAAGGGCAGGATGGCGGGTGCGAGCGACTATATAACCAAACCGTTCGCCGCCGGCGATATCGTAAGCGCCGCGGAGAAATATCTGGGCTAGGAGATGCGTAAATTCTTCGTCGTAGACTGTAACGGTGAATACACCGGTCCCGAGACCGACGCAGAAAGTGCGGAGGCCGGGGCATCCGGCAACGACTCGGCAATCGAGTCCGGGCTCGTACTCCTTCTTTCCGAAATTGCGCGGCATGCGGAGGATATAAACGAGCTCGGAAACAAGGACCCCGTTGAAGTCCTCAGGGGTCTTTCGGAAGCGGTCAACCGCACGGCCGAATTCGCCCTGGCGGCCGGTATAGCCGGGAGCGAAAGCCCGATCCTCGCCGAGGCTTTGTCGAAATCCTCCCCCGGGGTTCCCGAGGCGGGGCTCCTTCACATAGATAAAGGCCGCCTGTCAGTTCAAACCGTTATCAACCTCTACAATGGCTGGACGGGTCCGGAGAGTGAAAGGGGCATCATGTTCGGCCGTATCGCCCTCGGCCTGGTAGGGATACTGGAGCACATATTCAGCTTGATAACCTCGGCCTTCTCTTCCGCAAAGATAGCCGACGAATGGTCCGACGCCTTCACCGTGTGCACGGGCGAGCTCTCGTACGCCGTAAAGAACGTTAAATTCTGATCCCTCTCCGAATTTATTTCCCAATACCCCTTCTCAAGCACGGTTATAAAAACCGGGGCCGGTATATGCTTGCGAGAGGTGCTTTATTCTCGCCATGATTTATAATAATCTCCCTCGGGATAAAGGCCGTCCCCGCGAAATCTCCCGCGGCCCGGAGCGCCTGGTCCCGGATCGTGGCCCTGGCACTGAACAGAACACAAATTCCGAACGGGAGGTTATAATCATGCCGGTTGAGAAGAATGTTTTTGGAGAAGAGCTCCAGCCGTGCTCCACATCGCCGATGACGGGATTCTACCGGGACGGGTGCTGCAGGACCGGCCCCGAAGACCTCGGGCTTCACGTAGTCTGCACCGAGGTGACCGAAAGCTTTCTCGAATTTTCGAAGGCCCGGGGAAATGACCTCACCACCCCGAATGCGGATTACGATTTTCCCGGCCTCAAGCCCGGGGACAGGTGGTGCATATGCGCCCTCAGATGGAGGGAAGCCCTCGAAGACGGCTTCGCCCCGCCGGTGATACTCGCGTCTACGCACGAGTCCGTGCTCGAGGTAGTCTCGCTCGAAGACCTCAAGAAATACGCCCTCGACCTCGCCTGAGGGGATATGGCATGTAGCCCGCGGACAGAAGAACCGCCCCGGGTACGGTTACTTTGACCATGACTGGAAAAACGGATTGGGAGCTCGAAGAGAGAATTGACGGCATCTTCGGCGATATAGTCATGCCGGTCCTCGACGAGCTCATAAAAGAATATGACGGCGCGGGGGATTACGGTGCGAAATACGTCACCGACAGCCCACTGATTACAGGCCTCGGCAGATACGTCTCGATCATGATCTCCCATCCCGGCGGAGTCGAGATGATAATCTGCATCTACTGGGCGAAGGGAAGCATGAGGCTCGTCGCCGAGAATATACGCATGGTCACCCTCTCGAAGACGTTCGACATTTTCTCCGTCACGAAAGAGATTCTCGGAAAGCAGGTCAGGTTTTTAGGCGGTCTCTAAGAGTAAACGAAACCGGCACCCGGCCCGGGAAATCACTCCTCTTCTCCCGTGTCCGTCGAATCTATCCTGACGAGCACTCGCCTGGGCTCGATGTTTTCGAGCGATATATCCTTCGGGAATTTAAGGCTTGACTCCGATATGTCGACCGTCTTCAGGCCCTTTCTCGCCTCGGGGATCTTGAGGAAGATTTCGACCTCTTTTTCGTTGAAGAAATAAAAGGCCCTTCTCGGCCCGAGGAAGGTGACCTTCACCCTGTCCGGTTTTATATCCTCGACGGTGAGCTCCGCGGGGAGCGTCGTATATTTGACCGGCACACTATAGGTCCTGTAGACGAGCTTCGACTCGTGAACGAAAACGAACCATAGGGCTATCGCCATGAATATGGCTATCGCCTTTTCCCTGAAGTTCTTCGTGAAGAAGCTGAAGAAGTGACGCCTCTTTTTTATGGGGTTTACTTCGCTGTAAAACTTTTCGAGTATCAGTCCCAGCTGCTCGGGGCCGACCTCTCTCAGCTCGCCGTTTCTCGCGACGGAGATCGTGCCCCTTTCCTCCGACGCCACGAGGCAGAGTGCGTCGTTCACCTCCGAGAGCCCGAGGGCCGCCGCGTGCCGCGTACCCCTGTTCACGAGCGCAGTGAAGTTTTTCGAAAGAGGCAGGTGGCACGAGAATTTAACGACCATGCCCTTATCCACGATTATAGCCCCGTCGTGCCCGATGGAGTGCGGGTCGAGAAGGCTCTTTAAAAGCGGCTCGCTCAGCTTCCCGCCGAGAGCCGTCCCGCCTTCCACGGCGCTTTCGACCGACGTCTTGGCCGGGAGGATTACGAGCGCCCCTATTTTTTCTTTCGAGAGGTCGGTGAGGGTTCTTACGAGTATGTCTATCTCTTCGCGGGCAGACCCCCTGTATCGTTCTATGGCGAGCTGTGGGCTCAGGCTCCAGAGGGCTATCTGCTCCAGGAACTGCCGTATCTCTTCCTGGAATATGATTATGAGCGCTATGAATATGACGGCAAAAAAGGTCTGAAGCACGGACGTCGTGAGAACGAGGTTGAACTGGCGCGCGAGGAGGTAGACGACGCTCATGATGATAATGCCCGTCAGGACGAACCTTGCCTTTGTCTTGTTGAAAAGGGCGAGTATGGCGTATATGAAGAGCGACATAAACGCTATGTCGAACAGCCCCGGTACGCCGATTTCTTTCAGGATGTCGCTAATGAACTGCGTGGGATTCAACTCTTTAGACCCTTCGGGTTATTATAGCAGATGGCCGGGCAGTCTCACAGTAATTTATCCAATTGCCATGTAATGCCCGGATTACCCGACCAGGATGAGCCGAAGGTCCATCACGTTCGTATTCGTG
>JADLGH010000071.1 GCA_020849425.1 Candidatus Dadabacteria bacterium | reverse complement strand
CCCCGGCGTCGGGCCGGCGGACTTCATCGCGCTCTTTTCCAGCATTGCCGGGAGGACGTAAAAATCCATGCTGTCGTACATCGCCGCCAGCCTGCACTTCCCCTCGTATCCGTCGAGCGTAAGGTTAATCGCGGTCCTCTCGTCGGCCCATCCGGCGAGATATCTCATCTTGCCCTCGCACGTCGCCTCGCCGAACTTTTCCGGGTCCGTCACGTCCTGAACGCCGCTCGTCCACAGCATACGGTCGGTCGAAGGCATGCCGAGCCCGACCCCCATATCCTTCTTGGCCTTCTCGAACGCGGCCACGTAGTCATCGGGCGGAATCCGCTCGTCGTCCACGAGATACCCGGCCCTTATGAGCTGCCCCTCTTCGTTGAAGACGTACCCTATTATCGCGGGCTTGCCGCCCAGCTCGCCGACGTACGTGACGGCCTCCGGCAATTCGTCCGAAAGCGTGAGCTTCTCCGAGGCCTTCACCTCGTCCTTCGTCATCCCCCACTTCGCATTCCGGAAGTCGCCGCTCCCTCCCCCGGTGTCTCCCGACTCCCTGCAGGCCGAAACGCCGGCCGCCAGGATGAGCGCCGCCGCTACCAGTAACACCGTTCTCATATTCTCTTCTCCGTTTAAACGATTTCCCCCGGCCGGCGTACAGCCCCGCCGGCTTTCTTCCCGCGCCCTCCGCGCGTCCTGCCTATGTCGTGTAATCGTGAAACGCTATCAGGATAACATCCGCCCGGCTCCGGGCGAAGCGCTGATTTCCCGGGCGGCCCGGTCGCCGCCCGGCTATCCTACCTTTCCGAATTCGCGTAGAACGTCGTTTATCACCTCGTCCGACGTCGTGCTCAAAAGTTCCTTGTACCGCTCGTCGAGATCTTCCCTGCTTAAAATTCCCCTGGCTACTATCACGTCTTCTAGCGCCGTGATCTTCATCCGGTCGGCCACGATGGCCCTGACGAGATCGAAAATAAGCCTTCCCTGCGTATCGCTTCCGAAGAGCTCCGTAAGCGGCTTCGAATCTCCGTTGTCCAAAGTCTGCCCTCCCTGAATACCGGCGGAACGCGGCAGGACTGCCGACCCGCTGCAACCTTCACGGCAACCCGGCTGCCCCCCCGTTTCAGCGCGGAATGGTCTCCGGCCAAAGCGATAATTATATATACTTTCCCTTTTATGCGAAAGCCCGGCCCCGGCCGCGCGCAACTCTCCCCGTGTCGCCGGTGGCAAGGCCGCACGGCAACCGCCCCGTGTAAATCGATTTCAAGGCCGTGTACGGGATCAATATCTCCAGGCCGCGAGCCCCTGGCACACGACCGTGTACCAGTTCCCGGGGTACTCGCGCCTCAGGGTCCACGTCGCGTTCAGGACGGAATTTCCGCCGACGAGCGCCGTCTGGTCCTTAAGCGCATTCAGACACTGGCCGACATACACGTCCTCGTTGTAAGGGAGAGTCCACGCCTGCCTGTAATGCCTTTCGCTCTTGCCCGTGATGTATTCGACCGAATCGTAGTCTTCGATTGCGTTCTCGACGCCGGCCGGCTCGACGTATACGAGATTCCTCACGCTTTCCCACGCCCCGGCCGTCACGGACGCAGCCGCGAGTATAATCGCCGCGTATAGTACGGTCTTCATCGCATCCCCCGGCGAGCCTTCCCGGCCCGCTCGTATAATTATGCACACGCGCTGCACGTGCGCCGCGCCTTCACCCTCATTATATACCCCCTCCGCCCGATAGAAAATAGCGGAGCACGAATCGCCGGTGATTCACGATGCGTGCAGGAAGGGGTCCGGCGCACCGCGGCGCCTCCCGGCCCGCCGCGACAACGATACCTTCACTCGTCGATCGTGCGTACGCACGGCGTGCTTGCACTCCTCCTCGCCCGGCCTGTATAATAAATTTCCGGCTCATGGAGGCCCTGCGAGGCCCCGGGGCCGTGCGGACCGACGTAAAATCGGGCCCCCGGGGAAACATAAGTGTCGTCACCAAAAATCGAGTTCAGCAGCAGGTTTATCGACTTCCTCGACGACCCGGGAATCAGGATCGGCCGCCCCGGCGGCGGCGCGGTCGCGCTCCCCGAGATCTTCGTCTACCCCGGGCTCGCCCCCTTCGGAAGCGGCGCGGGGACGATAAGCTCGCCGTCGCTGCTGGACACTGCCTCTGCGCGGGCTCCGGTCGTCATAACGGGGCCCGAGGATTCCGGCAAGACGTCGCTCCTGAAATCGCTTGCCGTAAAGGCGCTCGGTGAAGGGTTCTTCCCCGTCTATATCGACGGCAGGGAGGCCCCGGCCTCCGATTCCAGTGGCATATCCGGGGCCGCACGCGCGGCTGCCGATGCGCAGTACACGCCCGATGGCGCGGCGATTGTAAACGGCCCCGGTGCGAAAAAGCGGGTGCTCCTCTTCGACAATTTCGACCTCACAGGCCGGCCGGGCCCTGGAGCGCTCGGCCGCGGCCTGCTGGAGGAATTCGCCCTCGTGATACTCACGGCATCGCACCCGTACCCGCTTTATGAAAATTCGTTCTCGATCGTCGAGATGGGCCGCGGGCTCAGGGACGAGCTCATACGCAAATGGGTGGCCCTCCGGACGGGCGACCCCGACGAGGCCGCCTCTCTCGCCGAAAAGGCGCGGGGCGTGGTGGACGCCGTCCTCGGGAAGAACCTCGTCCCGTCATACCCGGTCTTCGTCCTCACGATACTCGAAAGCTCCGTCACGGCGGACGCGGGCGGCCAGGCGGGGAGCTCCTACGGGCACTACTACGAATACGCGGTCACCAAGCCGCTCAGGGAGGGCAGCACCGGGGCCGAGTTCGCCCTCTACAGCGCCGTATTGTCGGCGCTGGCATATTCGAGGCTCACGGGCGGCGGACGCGCGGCGGATAAGGAAGAGCTCACAGGGCTCATTCGGCGGCACGCCCCCGACGCGGGCGCAAAGGGCGTAATAAGCGCTTTCCTGAAATCGAAGACACTCCGCGAAACCGGCCCGGCGTACGAATTCGCGAGCGCCCACGCGTACCACTACTTCGCCGCCCTCTACCTCGCACGGAATATCGGCGACGCTGAAGTCCGCGACAAGATCGCCGCAGTCTTTTCACGGCTCGGCGACGCGGACAACGCGGGCGTCGCGCTGTTCCTGGCGTACCTTTCGTCCGACCCGTTCGTCACCGAGCAGATCGGCGTGGGCGTCGGGCGCGCCACAGGCGGGGACGCCCGGCGCACGGACGAGGAAAGGGAAGCCTTCATCGACGAGCTCATCGCCGGTCTCGAGCGCGACGAGCCCGGGGAGCTCCACGAGATGCGCGCCGCTTACCAGGTCCGGCAGGCGCTCGGGGAGACCACACCGCTTTCGGGGGGCCCCGCCCGGGGCGCGTCCGGTCTTTCAGCCGACGACCGGGCGCTCCGCGAGACCTGGGCGCTTTTACGAATACTCACCGAGGCCAGCAACGCGGGCCGCGGGACCGTGTCGGCTTATGGTCTCTGGGCGGCGCATCTATCGGAACGGCTCTCGGCGATAGACGCGCTAAGGCGCGGGAAGCGCGCCGGAAGCATGGACCGCGAAGAGAAATTCCGCCTCCTCATGCTCTACGAGGGCGTGTACACAGAAGCGCTTCGTCTGCTCTCGCTCCTCACGGCGTCGGGGCTGTCCGTCCCCGAAGGGCCGTACGCCCTTGCCGCCGCGCTTTTGAGGCCCGACCCCGACATTTCAGGCGCAACCCGCTTCGCCGAAGAAAACCCGGACAGGAAACTCGCCGCCGCGCTCCTTAAAATAGCGGCCGCGGAATCGCTCCGTCTCTTCCCCCACGGGCCCGAAACCGAAAAGGAATTGAAGAATATATCGAAGGGATATTTCAGCGGTAATATCTATTAAATATATATCTTATATGAATTGAAAACCCGCCCCGCCCTACCCTATCCTCTGCTTGAAATCGTAATCGAGATAATGCGGTATCGAATCGTCGGCTATCGTGCGCCTTAGCTCCTCGGGGCACCCGCGCGGGAGCCCGTCGTCCTCCTCGACGCCGAGCCATCCCCAGCTGTTGACGAACCCCCTCGCCTTTGTCGAATTCCCCTCGGCGAAGAGCTGCACCAGCGACACGGTAAACTCCTCCACCACCTGCCCGAACCTCTCCACGTCCACGAGGAATTTTCCCTCCCACGGCTCGGGCCTTATGGCCCCCGTGTCCCTCATGTGCCTGTAGGCCAGGTATGCCGACCCCGTGTCCGGGTGCTGAACGCACCCTCCCCGCCTTATATACCTCAGCATTTCCGCTACCGCCGCGAGATAAACCGTTTTCAGGTTCTCCTCGGGGAAGATAACGCCGGCGAGCCGTTTCAGGTTAAATAGCGCGATCATGTCCGATTTGAGCTCGTGGAGGATCATGTAGTCCCTGTCCTGCTCCGACATCGACTTCGAGAGCCTGTCCGCCCCGACGAAATGCCCTATGTCGTGCCCGCGGAGCCAGAGGAGAAGCAGCCGCGCCGCCTCGTCCTCCGTCAATGATTCGAGCGCGCCCGCCCCCGTGATGTACTTCGCCGCGAGCCTCTCCGTCATCGCCTTCCACCTTGCCGCGTAGAGGTTTACGAACACCGTCATGTGCGAAAGCGACGACACGTTCTCCTTGCTGCCGCCGGAATAAAAAACGCATATCGGCTTGTGCGCCAGGTCAAGAGCGCCCGACAGAAGGAACACGTCGAGGCACCTCATTTCGGGGAACGACTTCGGCAGCGAGAACACCTTGTACCCGCACGACGCGAGGAGCCCCTCCGCGAGCTTGCGCGCGTGCCCGTCGTACTCTGCTATCATCGGCCCGTAAGACCAGTTCGCGACGCCCGCCGCCCCGGCGTAGCTCGTCTCCTCCTGCCCCACAGGCGCGAACACCTTGCCGAGCACGAGCTCGAGCTCGTCCCTCCCGTCCCGTGCGCACAGCGGATAAAGGTCGTATATGCCCTTCGCAAGCTCCTGCACCCCTGCCCGGTACGTACCCTTCGCCCCGTCGTCGAGCAGCCACGCCTCGCCCTGGACGAGGCCCCCCGTAATCTCCTGCCATTTGCTCTTTTCGAGGCTGAGCGTCATGTTCCCCGTGCGCTGCGCCTCGTACATCTCCCCCAGCACGCGGAGCGCCTCCGTGTACAGCTCGGCCACCCCCGACAGGGCTTCGGGCATAACGACGGGCATTTCGATAGACGAAGATTTATCCGGATAGGGCATACGGGAATTTTAACCAATATCTATATTCGAGTGAATAAGTAAAGGAATTATCGCGGAAATTATCCGGGCTCGCCGGGCTCGACTTCCACCACGGCCAGGTAATCCTCGAGGCTGACGACGGCGTCCTCGACGGCGGCGGCGTCTTCGTCCCTGGCGGCGAACTCGATGCGCTTCCCGATGGAGCTTATCTCGCCGAAGCCGTAGCCCGCCCCTGCCCCCTTCATGCCGTGCCCGAGCCTCTGCGCCTCCTTGAAATCCCCATTCAGGAGACAGTCCCTTATCCTGCCGACTTCCGAGCGCCTGCTTTGGAGAAACCCCGGCACGAGATCCATGTAGTCGGGGTCTACGTAGACGACTTCCTTTTCGTAACGTTTCGTGGGCATTCGGCGCCTCCGTCCGAAGGATTCCCGCCGCGGGTGATGCCCTAATAATATACCCATTACGTTTCCGTGCATAGCCCGGCCTGGCCTAGCCCGGCTGGTGCTCGGGACGGAGGAGATCGAACACGGTCTTGACGGGGTTAAACGTCTCGCCCGGCACCTCTATGAACACCGTGTGCCAGAACGCCATCCCCCCGTTCCAGAGGCCCGGCAGCTCGAGCGCCTTGAGCTCCCTCCCGTCCTTCGACTTGACGGATATGAACGCAGCCTCGGGATCGACGAAGCGCGAAAGATCGTACGGCTTTCCGCTCTCGTCCGTAAGCGCGCACACCATGTCCACGGGATTGAAATGCGTCGAAGACTCCCAGACGGCCTTCTCTTCGGGGACCGTCATGTCCACCTGCGCCGATTCCACGATCTGCGGCGCGACCTTCCCGTCCGGCCTCCGGACGAGGAACGGCCCCCCGCCGGGCTCGCCCGTAGTCCTCACCACGCCCGCAACCCTTATGGGCCTCCGGAGGGCTTCGAGAATAGCCTCCGTGCCGGCCCCTTCCGGGACGTCCACGTATAGCCCCATCTCCGAAAGACGCCCGAGCCCGTCCTCTATGACCTTCCCCCTGCCGCCCTGTTTGGCCGCCTCTATCGTCGAGAAGAGAATCCCTCTCAGCTTGAGGAGATACCCGCCGAGCGCGCGCTTGTAGAGGACGGTCCCGGGCTTGAGCCTGTCGGGAACGACGTTGTCTATGTTCTTCACGAACGCCACGTCCGCTCCGAGCGCGCCCAGGTTCCCTATGAGCGCACCGTGCCCGCCCGGCCTGAACACGGGCTTTCCCGCGTCGTCCAGGAACGGCCCGCCGTCCATCGTGGCCGCGATCGTATCCGTCGACGGGCTCTGCACCGAGCAGCTTATCTCGATCTCCGCCGTCCCGTTCTCGTAGAGCCCCTTCACGCCGGCAAGATACGCGCTCACGGTTTCGACGTGCTCCGGCGAAAGCGTGAAGTGAA
Organism: Candidatus Dadabacteria bacterium; assembly: GCA_020849425.1. Taxonomy (GTDB): domain Bacteria; phylum Desulfobacterota_D; class UBA1144; order Nemesobacterales; family UBA2774; genus JADLGH01. Next base: position 23,517 of record JADLGH010000071.1, on the reverse strand, counting down.
CGTGAGCCTTCCCGTCCTCCCCGTGCGCGTAGAGGACCGACTCCACGAGATGCTCCTCGAAGGCGGTCCTCGGCCCGTCCGGATAGGAGTGAAACTTTATAATCCCCTTCGGAAGGCTCGCGTAGTTAAGCCCCCTCGCGTCCAGCGTATAGACGATGAACGGCCCGTAGCCGCCCGCTTCGAGAAGGGCGTCCGGGTCGAGCCCGTCCCTCCTGAGCGCCGCGGCGAGCTCGTCGTAAAAGGCGAGCTTCTTCGCCTTCCCGACGAAAGCCAGCGCCGCTGCCGCGTCGCCGTCGCCGCCGGCGGCCGCCTTTTCGAGGTCCTCCCTGTCGGCGGGCGAATGGCAGGCCACGGCGGCGGCGAGCTCCTTGAACATCCTCGTCGCCGCCCCCGATGCCGGTACGAACTTCACCACATCGAGCCCCGCCGAAGCCTCCTCGTAGAACGCCGCATACTCCTCGGCCTTTCCCTCGATAGACACTATCCCGTCCCCGACGGTGCAGGGCTTTACGAGGTCCGCCGAAGGCACCCCCTTTTTCAACATGTCGAGCTGGGCGTAAACCTTCTCGGGCGCGATCCCCCTCTTTTCGATCTCCGCGAGAATTTCCGCTCCGAGGACAGACTCTCCACCGCTCATAAGCACGCCTCTCCTGAATTTAGCTGGTATTTACTACGGAACAATTTTAAACGGAAATTCACGGTGGCCCAAGGGCAAAGCCGGTGCGCGGGCTACGCCCAAAGGTCCGCGCCCGGCGAGCCGCCCGATTCTCCGGCCCCCGCTGTAAGCCACTTCCTCACCATGTCGAGGAGGAGCTGCTTTCTGAGAGGCTTCGTAATGTAGTCGTCCATGTCGGCCTCGAGACACTTCTCCCTGTACCCCATGAGCGCGTGCGCCGTAACGGCTATTATAGGAGTACGCGAACGGCCCGACTCCTTCTCGTACGCCCTTATCCGCCCCGTCGCCTGAAAGCCGTCTATCTCCGGCATCTGGATGTCCATGAGCACGAGGTCGTACTTCCCCTGCCGATAAAGCTCGACGCTCTCCGCCCCGCCCGACGCCAGCTCGACGGCGTAGCCGCCTATCTCCAGTATCCTCTTCGCGAGGTTCTGGTTGTCCGGCGTATCGTCCACGACCATTATCCGCGGTTTTCCGCCCTCCGCCCCGGCATGCCGCACCCCCTCCCCGCCTGGCCTCCCGGCCAGGTACTCGTCCACCTTGACCAGCCTCGTCACGGCCTCGTACAGCTTCCCGCTCTTTACGGGTTTTACGAGGAACTCGTCGACGCCCCTGTCCTTCATGTCCCCGAGCCCGAGCCCGCCCCACGCCGTCATCAGGATGATCTTCGTGCCCGGCCCCGCGGCCTCCCTCACCTTCCCGGCTATCTCCGTCCCGTCTATGCCGGGCATCTGCTTGTCGATTATCGCCAGCAGCGGCTTCCGCTCCATCCCCTGGAGGAGCGTCAGCGCGGCCTTCGCCCCCGCCGCCTCGACGACGTCGAAGCCCCACAGGGTGAGCGTCTTCCCGAGGATGAACCTGCTCATCCTGTTGTCGTCGATGACGAGCACCGGCGCGCCCCTGAAATTCGGCAGCACCCTCGCCGTCCGCCCGTCCTTCTCCCAGTCGAGCTCGAACGGCAGGCTGAAGTAAAACGTCGAGCCCTTGCCCGGCTCGCTGTCGAACCATATCTTCCCGCCCATGAGCTCGACGAGGGATTTCGATATGCTGAGCCCGAGCCCCGTCCCGCCGTAAGCCCGCGTGTTCGAGCCGTCCACCTGCGAGAATTTCTCGAATATCCTGTCCCCATGCCCGGGCGGTATGCCTATGCCGGTGTCCGAGACCTTGAACACGACGTCCACGGCGTCCCCCGAAACGGGGCCCGAATTCTCGGCCTTTATAAGCACTTCGCCGCTGTCCGTGAACTTTATCGCGTTCACCGCGAGGTTCACGAGCACCTGCCTTATGCGGGCCACGTCGCCCTTCAGCCTGTCGGGCACGTCGTGGCTCACGTAACACAGGAGCTCGAGCCCCTTCTCGAAAGCTTTTACCGACAGCGTCTCGGCAACCCCCTCGACGAGCTCCCTCACGCTGAACGAAGAGGCCTCTATCTCCATCTGCCCGGCCTCTATTCGCGAGAAATCCAGTATGTCGTTTATAAGGCTGAGGAGTGTCTCGGACGACGACTGTATAACGCGGAGAGTATCCTTCTGGTCGCCCGTAAGGTCCGTGTCGAGCGTAAGCTCCGTCATGCCGACGATTGCGTTGAGCGGCGTCCTTATCTCGTGGCTCACGTTCGCCAGGAACTCCGACTTCGCCTGGCTCGCCGCCTCCGCCGCTTCCTTGGCCTGCTTGAGCTCGGCCTCCGCCTTCTTCCGCTCGGATATGTCCATGAAGCTCCCGAGCACCGCCTGCCGCCCGCGGTACTGTATCGAGGCCGTGGTCTCCATCACCCATATATACCCGCCGTCCTTGAGCGAAATCCTGTACTCGTAGGGCGTCCGGCTCTCGCCCCGGAGCATCCCGAGGCTCTTCTGCCTGGCGTCGTCCCTGTCGCCGGGGAACACGAGCCGCTCGGGGTCTGTCCCCATGAGCTCCCCCGCCGAGTACCCGGTGAACTTCTCGAAGTGCGGGTTCACGTACCTTAGCTCCCCGTCCTGGACGATGAACACGCCTATCGGCGTGCCCGTCGAAAGCGTCTCGAAAAGCTCCTCGGCCTGCTTCTTCTCCGAGATGTCCATCATCGTCCCGAGGACCGCGTCCTTCCCCATGTACTGTATAGACCGGACGACCTCCATCGCCCACATGACGCTGCCGTCCTGTTTTACGAACCTGTACTCGTACGGCGCGTTGACGCCGCCTTTCAGCATCCCGACAGCGCTCGCCCTTACGGACGGCCTGTCTTCCTCGAGGACGAACGAGAGCGATTCCTTCCCGACCAGCTCGTCCTCGGTGAATCCCGTGTACTCGCCTATCTGCGGGTTCACGAACTTGAACTCCCCGTCCTGTACGATGTATATGCCGATAGGCGAGCTCGTCGAAAGCGTCCTCAGCATCACCTCCACGCGCCGCCTCTCGGTTATGTCGGCGACGCTTCCGAGGACGGCCGGCCTGTCGCCGTACCTTATCTCCGTCACGGTCTCGGTAAGCCACCTGACCTCGCCGTCCTTAGCGAGGATCCTGTACTCGTAGGGCTCCTTCCGCGAGCCCGCGAGCATCTCGCGCGAGCCCTGCCTCGCGATGTCCCTGTCGAGGTAGAGCACCATCCTCTCGGCCCCCGCGCCGACAAGCTCCTCTTCGGTGAATCCCGTGTACTCGCAGAACTTCCCGTTCACGTACTTCACCTCGCCGTCCTGCACGATGTATATGCCGACGGGCGAGCTCGTCGAGAGCGTCCTCAGCATCTCCTCGGTGTGCCTGGCGGCGGTGACGTCGGTAAACGTGCGGAGGACGGCGTCCCTTCCGGCGTACGAAATGCGCCTCGCCGTCTCCGATATCCATACCGTCTCTTTCTTCGACTTGTATATCCTGTACACGGCCTGCACGGCCTCGCCGTCCGGGATCACTGCGAGGGCCTTTTTGCGCTCCTCCGCGTCGCCCGGGACGACCATGCCCTCGAGGCCCGAAACCCTAAGCGCCTCTTCGGAAAGCCCCGTTATCTCCGAAAGCCTCTTGCTGACGTAAATACGCGAGCCGTCCCTGTCCGTGACGACGACACCGGCCGGCGAGCCGTCCGACACCGTCTCGTACATCTCGACGGCGGCCTTGAGGCCGCTCACCCTCTCGTCGAGCCTGGCCGAGGCGAATCTCCCCCGGTCGGTTTCCTCGGCGAGTTTTATTTCCGTTTCCCTGAGCCTCCTTTCGGCGAGGCTCCTGGCGCCGTAGGTCCTGACGTAATCGGCGGCCAGCCCCAGTATCGGGACGAAGAACGCGAGCGCCTTCAGGAAATATGTGTATATCGAATGCTCCTCCGGGTAGATAGGGGCCGTCACGGTGACGAACACCTCCACGGCGAACAGCGGCACGAGCGTAAGGAGGAAGAAGTACGACATTAGGGTTCTTCCGTGCCTGAAGTAAAACTCCGAGACGATGGCGGCCGCGATTATGACGACGAGCGGCGTCAATTCCCAGGCCTGCGTGAAGTACTCCTCGCGCGAGGATCCCGGCGAGGAAGGCCCCGATTCGGCCATCATGTAAACGAGCGCGAGGACGACGCCTGTGAGCGCCGTCGCCGCTACGAGGAATCGCCCCGTTTTTCTTTCGAGGTCTCCCCCGCTCTCCCCGCGGAAAAGCGCGAGGATCCCGGCGAGCATCAGCCCCGCGGGCAGGAGGCTTACGGCCGTCGTCGTTTCCGTTATGAAAAACACCCGGTGCGCCCCTTCCCTGAAGAGATAAGAAGCGAAGAGCTGAAATCCCAGCGCGGCGGCGGCGCCCATGAAAGAGAGGCCGATTATCAGTGAAACGCTGGCCTTTTCGACCCTGTAATGGAGAAGGCAGAGAATGCCCGTGAAAACCGCCAGCGAAATGATAACGACGGACGCGATCTTGTAAGCGCCGATGAATTCGAGATAGCTCATCCGGACGTTCGCGCCCAAGAGCGAGAGGGCGAACGGAATGAGGCTGAGGGCGATTATTACGCCTATGAATCCCCTGGGGAAATATTTATCTCCGGATGCTGAAGTTTCAATTTCCGAATTCATTAACCCTTCCGGCGGGGGCGGTAAGTGGCGCAGCCCTCCCCTTATCTGTCTTCGCAATAAGTATGCCACAACCCCGCATCCTAATAAATTGTAATCATTGGATATATTTTACGAAAAGCGCCTACAGGCAGCATATCCGACATTTTTTGTCAAAATATGCGCGGAAAGGGGAAGACTCCGTACCGAATTTCAAGCCCGATTTTTCAACCGTTTGACCACCGGATTACGCTTTATGACCTCTGGGGCCACAACCCAGTGCATGCTCCCCTCTCGGAGCGCTTGCGTGTCAAGCAAGAAGTCCCGATACCGCCTTCCGGTTCAAAACATTTCTAATATAATCGGGCCATTAATATTTACCACAGTCTCAGTCACACCTCGGCGGCTGGCACTCGCACCCGCATCCCCTGTCCTGGTGACAGTGGCACTCGCCCGTCTTCCGGTTGAAGTGACAGCCGCACTTGTTGAGCCCTCCCCCGTGTGCAAGGAGTACGGCTTCCGCTCCCGGCGGCATGGCCAACCCGCCGAAGGCGTCTTCAGCGCACGCTTCGGCGGCGAAGTATTCCCCGGCCGGGTCGCCCCCCGGCGCATGGCTGAAAACGGACAGAGCAAAAATAATTAACATGGCGGATATATTCGCTATAGCTTTCACGACGCCCCCCTCTCGAACCGAATATCCCTATCCCCATTTAACCACGACGTCCTCGCCGAGGTCAAGCATCGATGCATCTACAAGCGTTTTCCAGAGCTCGCCTCATTGATTCATTTTTCCAGATTAATTATAATTTCCGGAAAATCCGAAAAGGGGATGCGGATGAAAAAGCTGTCAATCGCATACACGCCCGACAGTGACGACGTCTTTAACTACTACGCCTGGGAAAAGGGGCACATATCCACCGGCCCCGCGGGCTACGAGCCATCGTTCCACAAAAATCACATCATCGACCTCAACCGCGACGCCCTCGAAGAACGCTTCGACGTCGTTGCAGTCTCCTCTGTCTTCTACCCGCTCGTGGCGGACAAGTACCGGGTCCTTTGCGTCGGGAACAGCGTCGGGCGGGACTTCGGCCCCGCGCTCGTCTCGAAGAACTACAAAACCCCGTCCGAGCTCGCCGGAAAGCGCGTCGCCGTCGGCGGCCATCCCACGACGGGCAGCGGCCTCGCGCTCATGTTCTGCCCGGGTATCGAGCTCGTCGAGCTCCCGTTCGACGCGATAGTCGATGCAATACTTAACGACGAAATCGACGCCGGGGTCATGATACACGAAGAGCTTTTATACTACGAGGAGAAAGGGCTCAACCTCGTCCTCGACCTCGGCGTTGCGTGGAACGAAGACACCGGCCTGCCGCTCCCCGTGGGGCTCAATCTCGTATCGAAACGCCTCGGCGTGGAGACTGCGCGCGACGTGGCCACGGCGTGCCAGGATTCGCTCCTCTGGGGCGCCGCACACCAGGACGAGGTCTACGCCTACGCGAGCGCCTTCGGCAGGGGACGCGCGAGGGACCACGTCGAGATGTTCAGGATGGAGGACTTCCTCCGCCTCCCCGACGACGTCAGGCAAGCGATGCGCATAATGTTCGACCGCGTCGCCGCCATGGGCCTCGGCCCCGAAGTCGAGTCGTTCGAGATAATAGAGGGGAGGCTCGAGCCCGGGCGTCTCCGGGTCGCCTGAAAAGCCGATCGCATGGGTATATATAGGATATATAAAGGCGAGGACGACGCGTCCCGCATCGAGCCGCTGCCGCCCGACTCGCCCTTCTGGGCGTCGGTAAAAACGGCGGGGACCATGTTCTTAAAGGAATTCCCGGCGGGCACGTTTTTAGACTGGCACCCCGCGCCGCGAAAGCAGGTCGTCATGATAATCTCGGGGACCCTGGAGCACGGGTTCGAGGACGGGAGCAAGCACACATTTGGCCCCGGCGACGTCCGCGTCCTCGTGGACACCGAAGGCCGCGGGCACACGACGCGCGTCGGCGGCGACGAGCCGCTCCTCGTGGCCGTCGTACCGCTCGCCTGACGGCGCACAGGCGCGAACGAATACGCCTTAATTCTTACCGAGAGAAACCTTCATGCTCGAACAGCTTAAAATGTTCGCAGGTTACGCGCGAGGACTCAACTCCTTCCTCACAAACCCCATGACCCCCTCCGAGTGCCGGAGCCTTCTCGAATCCCAGATCGCCTCGCGGGCCGAGAACTTCCTCGCCATCATGCAAAAGGCCGTCTACGAGAACCCGAAGAGCCCCTACCTCCCGCTCCTCCGGCTCGCGGGTGTCGGGTACGGCGATCTCTCGCGCATGGTCTCCGAGGACGGCGTCGAGGGCGCTCTCGACAGGCTGTACGAGTCCGGCGTCTACATAACGCTAGACGAGTTCAAGCGCCGTGTTCCGATAAAACGGCCGGGCCTCGAAATCGAGACGAGCCCGCACGACTTCGATAACCCGTTCCTCAGCCGGCACTACCAGTCGCGGACGAGCGGCTCGCGCGGCGCGGGAACCCGCGTCATAATGGACCTCGACCTCCTCCACCACGACGCCGCCTGCAATTATTTCATGTTCGAAGGGTTCGGCCTAACGGACAGGCCCGCCGCCCTCTGGCGCGAGGTGCCGCCCGTAACGACGGGAGTCAACATCCTCCTTCGCTATGCGAAGCTCGGGAAGAGGGCCGACAAGTGGTTCTCCTCAAGCAGGCTGAGCACAGCGCCGAAGTCGCTCCAGTTCACCGTCTTCACGTACTATACCGTCCTCGCGGGGAGGCTCCTCGGCATGCCCCTCCCCTTCCCCGAACACGTCCCGCTGGAAGACGCCGCCACGGTGGCGAAATGGCTCGCCGGGAGATGCTCCGCCGGAACGCCCGCCTTCCTCGACACGCAGGTCAGCACGTGCGTAAGGACCTGCGCCGCCGCCATGGAAAACGGCCTCGACATCTCCGGCACGACGTTTATAATCGGCGGCGAGCCGTACACCGAAGCCAAGGCCGAAGTCATACGCTCCTCGGGCGCGAACGCCGCGAGCAGGTATTCGATGGCCGAGCTCGGGAACCTCGGCTTTCCCTGCGCCGACGGCCTGGCGTTCGACGACATACATCTCATGACCGACAAGGTCGCCGTCATACAGCGCGAAAAGAAGCTCGGCGCAGGCGAGATCTCGGTCAACGGCTTCGTCTACACGACCATACTCCCCCACTGCCCGAAAATCATGCTCAACGTCGAGAGCGACGACTACGCCGATATCGAGGAAAGGGACTGCGGCTGCACCTTCGGCGAGCTCGGATTCAGGACGCACCTCACAAACATAAGAAGCTACGAGAAGCTGACGAGCGGCGGCGTCACGTTCCTCGGCGCCGAGCTGCTGCGGCTCATCGATGAAGTCCTCCCCGGGGCATTCGGCGGGCGCCCGACCGACTACCAGCTTTCGGAGGATGAAGAAGGCGGCCTCACGAAGGTGAGCATCCTCATAAGCCCCCGGGTCGGCGAGGTAAACGAGCGCGCCGTGATACGGGAAACCGTCTCGTTCCTGGGCCGCTTTCCCGGCGGCGACATCATGTCCGACCAGTGGGTCCAGGGCGGGACGCTCCGCGTCGTCAGGCGCGAGCCCTACACGACTGCCTCGGCGAAGATACTCCCCCTCCACATCCGCAAGGGCTGAAGCCCGCCGTCGTTTGCAATTGTCCCTCGTCTCCTAGATACTAAAACGACGGGGGGATTTAATGACCGGCTTCATACCCGTGCTCACATTCCACAGCCTCGACGACGGACGCGCGCCGACTTCGTTCGGCCCGGCCCTATTCGCACGCGGCATGGAGACGCTCGCCCTCGGCGGATACCGCACGATAAGCCTCGCCGAGGCCGCCTCGCTCGCCGCGGCGAAACGCCCGTTCCCCGAAAAATCGTTCGTCATAACGTTCGACGACGGGTACAGAAACGTCTACGAGAAGGCGTTCCCCGTGCTCGCCGAATACTCCTTCACGGCGACCGTATTCCTCACGACAGGCGACGGTGCGCGGACAGCCGACGGCGACCGCCTGCCGGAGCTCTTCGGCGGCGAGATGCTCAGCTGGGGCGAGATAAGAATCATGAACGACGCCGGCGTCGATTTCGGCGCACACACGCTGACGCACCCCGACCTCACGCAGCTCTCGCCGGAAGACGCAGCACGGGAGATCGCGGCCTCCCGCGGCGTTATCGAGCGCGCCCTCGGCGCGCCCGTGGCGGCGTTCGCCTACCCCTACGGCAAATACGACGCCCACAGCCTCGCCATAACACGGAGGGAATTCGCGTGCGCCTGCTCGGACGAGCTCGGCCTCTTCACGGCGTCCGCCAATCTCCACGCCATACCGCGCGTCGACGCGTTTTACCTCCGCGGCGAAAGGCTCTTCGGCCTCGTCCGAAGCCCCGGCCTGCCGCTCTACATCCTCCTGCGCAGCGTCCCGCGCACGCTCAGGCGGAGGCTCGCCGGCGTATGAGCGCGGGGGACAAAAAGCTCAGGTTCTGCATGATAACGACGTTCTACCCGCCCTACAATTTCGGCGGCGACGGGCTTTACGTCTGGCTCCTTTCGAACGAGCTCGCGCGCCGCGGGCACTCCGTAACAGTTATTCACTGCCTCGACTCCTATGCCGCCCTCTCCGGCGACAGCCCGCACGCCCGGTACGAGAACCACCCGAACGTCGAGGTCCACGGTCTCAGGAGCGGCGCGGGGGTGTTCTCGCCGCTCGCGACGCAGCAGACCGGGCGGCCGCTCTTTAAGTCGGGGAAGATAAAGGAGATACTCGCCCCCGGGTTCGACGTCACACACTTCCACAATATCTCTCTCATAGGCGGCCCCGGCCTCCTCTCCTACGGGAGCGGCGTCAAGCTCTACTCCATCCACGAATACTGGCTCATCTGCCCGACGCACGTCCTCATGCGCTTCGGCAGGACCCCGTGCACGCGGCCCCACTGCCTCGCGTGCCAGCTCGCGCACGGCCGCCCGCCCCAGCTCTGGCGCTACACCGGCCTCCTCGAAAGCTCGCTCCGCTGCCTCGATGCGATGATAAGCCCGAGCAGGTTCACGAAGAAAATCCACGAGGACATGGGAGTAAAAACCCCTATCGTCCACATCCCGCACTTCGCCGTCCCGTACGACGGCCCCCCGGCCGAAAACGGCTTCCCCGGAAAACTCCCCGGGGCCGGACGGCCCTACTTCCTCTACGTCGGGCGCGTCGAAAGGCTGAAGGGCGTCCACACGCTCATCCCCGTTTTCAAGAACTATCCCCGCGCCGACCTCGTCATAGCCGGCAAGGGCGACGACGAGGCGTACGTACGCAGGCTGGCGGCGGGGGCGGGCAACATCCACATACTAGGCCACATACACCACGGCCGCCTCCGGGGCCTCTACGGAAAAGCGGCGGCCCTCATCGTGCCGTCCATAGCGTACGAGATATCGACGCTCGTCGTCTTCGAAGCGCTCAGGGAAAAAACGCCCGTCATCGTCAACGACATCGGCGGCCTTCCCGAGCTCGTCGAGGAAAGCGGCGGCGGGTTCATCTACCGTACGCCCGAAGAGCTCCGCCGCTCGATGGACGCCGTCCTCGACGACCCGGCGCTCCGGGACAGGCTCGGCGCGCTCGGCTACGAAGCCTACCTCCGCAAATGGAACCCGGACGCCCACATCGAATCCTACTTCTCGCTCATAAACAGCGTCCGCCCGTAACCGGCGTCCGCCGTACCGCGATTGCATCGACCGGGCCGCGTATTCCCGGAACCACTATTCAAATCTCTACGCACGTATGTTATTATGCGCCTATCGATCCAGACCGCTTACGGAGCCGGCCAAGAAAATGACTGAAAGCGCATTCCTGAGAAGAGTATCGAGCCTCATAATCCTCGCGACGTCGCTTTCGATAATCGGCATGATGACGTACGGCGGCTGCAGCTCGGGCGGCGGGTCCCCCGCCCCGACCAGGACGCCCGGCGGCACGGGCTTTCCGCCGTCGTGCGACGGCACGTTCGACGTGAGCCTCAGCTGTCCCGCCGTAAGCCTCGAAGGCTCCGTATGCCTCACCTACGTCTACGACGTTATAGACGACTCCGGCCCCGAGCCCGTCGTAATAGACGACTTCGTTACCATACGGTTCGGCGAGAAATGCACCGCGCTCGACTGCTTCACCCTCGACTGCAAGAACGTCTCGTCGGGCGCGGGCGACGCGCTGTTCATAGTGGAAACCGTAAACGGCATAACGGTCGGCGAGGACGTCGCGGGCGAAATAAATTCCGGCCTCCCAGAAGGGCCGATTTTCATGGGCGATAACGAATACTATTTCGACTGCCGGGGCACCATCGTCCCCTGACGCGGCTACCGCCCCCGTCGAAAAAGATTGCGTCCGGTTAACGCCGTTCCCGCTTCCAGGATAATCCCCTCGTCATTCCTCGAATCGAATGCTCTTTTGTCGGCAGCAACGTGGTCCCCTAGGCACACGTGATGCGCCGGCCAAATCATTGACTATTAAATATTTTTAAATTATGGTATCAGGAATGGCGGGTTTTTACTGGTCGTTCTCCCCGGCAGGCTCCGACTCCGCGACGTGCGACGGGGCCCGGTTAAGGCCGGGGGATAACGATTTTTCGAGTATTCGCAGTAAGCGCCTTGCCGAAGATCACCTTGTTAAGCTTAACTCCCAGCTCATTACCCGCACGGGCGAAGCCCCGGCGGAACAGACGATGCAATGAACGATTCTTCGGACACGGCCGGGAAAACCGCGGCGGCGCCTGCCGGTAAAGCGGGTAAAGGCGACAAACGGCAGAAGCCCGGACGCAAAAATCACGAGCCGACAAAAACGCCGGCAATAAAAACCGCATACGGGGGCGACTACGCCTCGACCGCGATCCTCGACTCCCGTGGCGTCATAATCTCCACCAACGGCGCGTGGAAGAGCTTCGCCGAATCCGGCATTCTCGAGTCCGCGGCGGCCGGCCCGGGCGACAACTACATCGAGGCCTGCGAGAGGGCTTCCGGGGAAGAGCCCGAGGCCGTCGGCGAAATTGCGTCCGGCATCCGCTCGGTCCTGGGCGGCCTGCATTCCGAATTCTCGCTCGAATACTCGGCCGATTCTCCCGGCGGCAGGATATGGTTCCGCACGATCGTCACGTCACTCTCGCAGGACCGGGCGGCGCGCATACTTGTGATCCACCTCGATGTCACCGATAAAAAAGTGGCGAAGGAAGAGGCGAAGGAGCTCGCGCAAAGGCTCCTCGGCACTATCGAAAGCATCACCGACGGGTTCTTCGCCCTCGATAAAAACTGGTGCTTCACGTATCTCAACGCCGAGGCCGAGCGCATATTCGGCCGCAAGCGCGCCGTGCTGGTGGGCCGCTCCATATGGGAGGAATTCCCGGCGGCGGTCGGCACCCGGCTCGAAAAGGAATGCCGCCGCACGCTCCGGGACGGCAAGACATCGTCGTTCGAAGAATTCTACCCCGGTCTCGGCCTCCTCCTCGAAGTCAGGATATATCCCTCGGCCGGGGGGCTCACCATCTATTTCCACGACGCTACCGAAAAACACATGAACCGCGAAGCGCTCAGGGAAAGCGAAGAGCGCTTCCGCTTTCTCGCCAAGGCCACCACCGACGCCATATGGGACTGGGACCTCAAATCGAGCTCCCTCTGGTGGAACGACGGACTCGAAACCCTCTTCGGCTTCGACGCGAAAGAGATCGAGCCCGGCATCGAATCCTGGTACAACAGGATTCATCCCGAGGACAGGGAGCGCGTCACCACGGGCATACACAGCGCCATAGACTCCGGCGAAAAGGAATGGTCGGACGAGTACCGCTTCTTCAGGAAGGACGGCTCCTCGGCCTACGTGTTCGACCGCGGCTACATCATCCACGACGACGAGGGCAACCCCGTCCGCATGATAGGCGGCATGACGGACCAGTCCGAAAGGAAAAGGAGCGAAGACAAGCTCCGCGAGCAGGCCGCCCTTCTCGACAAGGCGCAGGACGCGATCATTGTCCGCGGCCTCGGCCACGATATACTCTACTGGAACCGGAGCGCCGAAAGGCTCTACGGATGGTCGAGCGGCCAGGCCGTCGGACGATCCGAAAAGGAGCTCATCCACAAGAACACGAACGACTACCACACGGCGATGGAAACCACTCTCGCCAGGGGCTATTGGACGGGCGAGATGGAGCATAGGACCCGCGACGATTGGGAGCTCGTCGTCGAGAGCAGGTGGACGCTCGTACGCAACGAAAAAGGCGAGCCGGATTCGATACTCACCATAAACACCGACATCACCGCCCGTAAGAAGCTGGAGCAGCAGTTCCTCCGCGCCCAGCGCCTCGAAAGCATCGGCACGCTCGCGGGCGGAATAGCGCACGACCTCAACAACGTCCTCGCCCCGATAATGATGTCCATAGGCATACTCAAGCTGAACGAAACGGACGAGAAGCGGCTCAGGCTCCTTTCCAGCATCGAGTCGAGCGCACATCGCGGGGCCGACATGGTAAACCAGGTGCTGTCCTTCGCGCGCGGCGTCGAGGGCTGCCGCGTCGCCATGAATCCCATGTACGTCGTAAGGGACATCCGGAAGATAATCGACGACACCTTCCCGAAGAATATCGAGTTCACGCTCTCGGCCCCCGAGAATCTCTGGATGGTCAACGCCGACCCGACCCAGCTCCAGCAGGTCCTCATGAACCTCTGCGTTAACGCGCGCGACGCCATGGAAGCGGGCGGCGTGCTGACGCTGGCCCTCGAAAACACCGTCCTCGACGAAATCTACTCGGGCATGAATCCCGATTCCAGTCCCGGGCCCTACGTCGTCGTCACGGTAGAGGACACGGGCACGGGCATCCCGCGCGAGCTCCGCGAGCGTATATTCGATCCCTTCTTCACGACGAAAGAAGTCGGCAAGGGCACGGGGCTCGGGCTCGCGACCGGGCTTCTCATCGTAAAGGCCCACGGCGGGTTCATAAACCTCTACAGCGAGGTCGGCAAGGGCACGCGGTTCAAGGTATACCTGCCCGCGAGCGCCACGCCCGAATCGGCCGAGAAGGTCGCCCACGAGCAGACCCAGCTCCCCCAGGGCAACGACGAGCTCATTCTCATCGCCGACGACGAGGAAGGCATACGGATCGTCACCGAGAAAACACTGGAGCGCTTCGGCTACAGGGTCCTCGTGGCCAAAAACGGGGCCGAGGCGGTGGCGCTGTACGCGAAACACGGGAACGAAATCGCCGCCGTGCTTCTCGACATGGCCATGCCGGTCATGGACGGCCCGGCGACGATAATCGCGCTCAAGGCCATGAACCCGTCCGTCCGCATAATAGGCTCCAGCGGCCAGGCGTCTAACGGCGGCGTCGCCAAGGCCATCGGCGCGGGCGTAAACCACTTCGTCCCTAAGCCCTACACGGCCGAGACACTCCTCAAAACCCTTCGTCAGCTCCTCGACCCGCCGGACGAGAGCTGACCGCCGGGAGCCGCAACCCCACTCCTTCGTCATCTTTACAGTCTGTTATCTTTTTTGCAGTCATCCTGAACTACGATTCCGAACGAGTGAGGGAATCGGACGCCCCCGGCCGACTGCAATTAAGTACCTCCAGTACTGCTCGAAAGCAGCTCAAATCAAAATAGCGGGAACCCATTCAGTTCCTGTCATTCCCAAATGTTTTAATTGGGAATCCATTTCCGCCAGCAATCAATCAAGAGTTTTTCAGTCCTTGCGAGGGTGCGCCTTCCGCGACCGCGGCAATCTCGCGGGCCACGCCCGCAAACAGTCGAAGCAGCGATCCCATGCGATTTCCACCCGCCGCGCTTCAGACACCTAGAATCTGCGAATTCGCTACGTCGAGAAACACACATACGTGTGTGTCTTTCCCAACGATTCCGAGCGAGCGAGGAATCGGACGCCCCGGCCTTGAAGCGCAAACGTTATCCGGTACAGCCCGCAACTTTCTTAGCAACAAGCTTTTACCTGCCGCGGCGAAGCTTTCTTGTCCGACGTAGCTTTTTTATCGGTCGAAGCTTAAGCGGAGTCCGAAGCGAAGTTGGAAGTCTTGGCTGAGTCCGGGGCCGAGCCTGAAGCCCACCTGGCATATCCGGGTCGGGAACCCGGCACGCCGCGCGTGCAAGACAGCCGACGGCTGCACCTCCACTCTAATCGTCCCGCACCGCGCCTCGAATTCCAGCCCCGCTCCGCCGGAACCCGCGACGCACGCCCCGGGCACGACGACGCCCGGCATCGCTTGGGACAATGCCGTCATCACCCCCCGCTCGCCCGGCACTACCTCGTGACGCACACCGCCACGGAGGAAACTATAACGTCCTTCAGGAGCGAGTCCTCCTTGCACCTGTAGTCGCACGACACCGTGTTCTCCACGTAAGATATCTCCGGGAATGCGTCCGTGAGCGCATCTTTGCCGAGGAGAAAATTGCATCCCCCCGCCACCACGAAAGACCCTTCAGGACACTGCACGATGTCGGCGACCCTTCCCCGGCAAGGTCCCCCCGCGCCGAACTCCTGCACAGTAAATATCTTGCCCTCGAACCCCGTAAAACCCATGCCGAGGCCGATGAGCGCGGTTATAAATACCGAAAACGCCAGCTTTTTTATATTGAGCATATTCATTATCCTTCTCCGGATACCCCGATATTCGAGACGCACGGCCGCTATTTAACAGTAGCGCACACCGCGAACGAATTCACGAACACGACATCCTCCCCCCGCCCGGGGTTACAGGTATATGTGCAGGAGGCGCTATTTTCGAGAAACGAAATGTCGGGCACGGCCGTGGCTATGGCGTCTTTCCCCTGCGAGAACTCGCAGCCGCCGCTCACGATTACAGTTCCGCTAGGGCATCTCGCCAGCGGTCTCGCCGCCAGGGAGCACTCCGTGCCGAGCGAGCCGGGGCTGACCACGACCAGGTCTCCCTGCTGCGACGGGCCGGTAAATCCCATGCTAAGGCCGGCCGGTATAATTACCAATATCGCCAACGCAAGATTTTTCAGTTTCATTTTCTATCTCCCTTTCTTGATTTGTCACGCGATACGCACCCAAGGCCGCACTACTGCGTAAGCTCGAGCGAGCCTTCCATCACCCCCGACGAAGTGCCGAAGAAGCCGGATTCGTCCAACACGAGATAAGCCCCCGTGCCCGTGATGCTAACGGTCCCGGCTGCGCCCGCGTATGCGCCCGTTCCCCCGGTGATGACTCCCTGCCCTTCGTAGCTGAAACCCGGGTCGGCGGCCGCGTCGTCCGGCACGCACTGGCTGAGCCCTGTCAGGCTCACGTATATCTGGTCGGGCCCGTCGGCGGTGATGACCTGCGCGCCGGCGACGAGAAAGGCGATAGTCCCCCCTCCCCCGCCGGGCGTGATGCACGGCTCGACGGGGTCCACCGGCGACATCTCGAGCCTGGAGCTTATAGCGTTGAGCCCGATCACCTCGCTCTGCCCGAACTCCGTCACGACGGCGCTTGCGAAACCGTCGTCGTTCGTATCCACGGTGCCGTTTACGAACGATCCGGCAAAGTTGTTTGTGAACGGGATAGTAGTCGTCTGCGCACGGCTCGAATTCTCGCACCCCGCCGTGAACAGCGGCAGGGAAAGCGCGCAGAGAAGAAACAGAATTCTCGATCTCTCCATCATAACCTCCTTTAGATTATGTTTATTAAAAATATAACATCGTTTTTTACCCGGCGTCGATTATCGCCGTAGACAGGCCATTGATTTTGCCCGGCAGGCCCGGGAGTCCCGGCTACAGGGCCATGTAGAATCCCGGTTTGCCGGCGCTCGTATCACCGGCGGCAGTCACTGCATGCTGCAGGGTGCAGCCCGCGGGCCGGCAAGGTTTACGACGCCGGGTGTACCGGGCAAATACAGCTCGACGGGGCGAGGGCGGGGACGACGGCGCTCTCGCAACCTTCAGCGGCGCCGGCAGCTATGTCCCCCAGGCGGATTCGGGCAGAAGGCAGCCGAGCACATCACCATGTCGGCGAGCGTAGCGCCCTGCGAAAGAGGCTCCGGGTCCTCGCCGTCTACATCTCCTCGCTCGAAAAAAACGCCGTGCGTAACCCCGTCCCATTGTTTTCCCCCCGAACTATAAAAGCAGGGTCGTAACATCGCGTGGAAAGGTTGTATTCACATTCTCCCTCTGCTAAAGTCACTTTGTATAAGTCGTTCAATGTCTCGCGAAACGGAGGATGGATATGAAAACGGCAGAAGACTCATTCACCCGGCGCGCCGCCGGTGTAATCATAATAATCGTCTCGTTCACAATAATCTCTCTCATGCTGTCCGGAGGATGCGACGGCTCTGCGACAAGCAACCAGATACCGACCCCAACTCCAACCTGGGCCCCGAGCACCGGCTTCCCGCCCGACTGTGTTGGCATAAGCCTCGGCTGCCCGGCTGCGGATTTCAAACGCGCATACTGCGTTAATAACGAGTGCGAACTTATCGACAACAGCGTCGAGCCCCCTCAGGTAATCGAAACCTTCTTCATCAATTTCAGCGAGTCGTGCGACGACGTCGACTGCTTCACCTTCGAATGCGGAGACGTCCCTATAGGCGGCGTACTGGAATCACCGACATTCATAATTGAAACCCTGAACGACTATCCCGTAGGGGAAGACATAGCGGGTCCGTTCGAATTCGGATTTCCTAAAGGAACGATCTCATTAAGTAATGGGGACTTCGCTTTTTCTTGCGGGATAGTTGCAGTCCCGTAAGCATAAACAATCGTTGAGAGGCTAGGAATCATGAAGATTGCAAACGATCACTCATCTCTGAAATATAGCCCGAAGTTAATCCTTCGCCGCTTCCGGCGCGCAGCCGCTGCGATAGCCGCAATCGCCCTTATCGCGGCTGGCTCGCTTATGCTATCCGGCGGGTGCGGCGGCGACGAACCGGGCAGCTGCAGGAGGCAGGAAATCCGCCTCGCCTGCCCTGCGGTGGGCTACGCCCGCGAGTCGTGCATCGGCTACGTGTTCGACATAATAGACGATTCCGTCCAGCCGCCCGTCTTCGTAGACGAGTTCACCGTCAACTTCAAGCGAAATTGCGAATCGATAGACTGCTTCACACTCCAATGCCTGGACATTACCACCGATTCCGGCACGCTTGTACCAGTAGCGGAGATAATCATAGAAACAGTCGACGGAGTGCCCGTCGGTGGAGACGAAATTGTTGACCGAGGCAGCCCTGGCGGAAGGATAATAATCGACGGCGAGAATTTCCGCCTCGAATCCACCGGGCTAATAGTTCCCTGAACGCGCGCCCGGCCCCTATTGCGGGTCTGGCGGCGAGACCTTCTCCAGAACGATCGATCCCGTAAGGCAGATGTACTGGTACTGTATCTGCCATCCCGGCCAGAGCCACGGGATCGGGAGCTCGGCGAGCGCGGTCGGCATGCTGGTCATCTCGGTGAAGACCTGTCTCATCACCTTCGCCCCGGGCCCTCCCGGGCCGCTGTAGTCGCCCGCGAACTGCCTGTCGAGCTCGGCGAGCGCGTCCCTGGCCGCGTTATAGGCCGAAACCGCTATCCCGGGATTCGCGTGCACGCCCGACTTTACGGGTCCCTTGTAATCGATGGTCTTTATGAGCGCGCGGGCCGAATTCCTCGCCTCGGTGGCGAACTTCTTGTTCTGCGCCTCGTCGCCTCCCGCAGACTGGTATATCTCGAAGCTGAGGCCGTACACCTGCTCGCCCGACCTCCCGAGCGAAGAGCGTAAAAGCGAGCCGTCTCCGGGAATGACCCACGTCGAATCCACGTTCTCGTTCGAGTTGAACGTGCCGCTTATGCCGTCGTAATACACCTTGAACACCGCACCGAGCCTGGCGGCGTCCCCCGCCAGCCCCTCTGTCGAGAACTTGCCGACGTTTATAAACCTCTCGTCCTTTAAGAGCCCGTCCCTCCAGAGCCCGCTCGCGGCGTTCGTCCCCGCCGGCGGGTTCCAGTTCGAGTATTCGTAAATCTGGTAAAGAAGAACCTGGAACCTGAGGTTCATCCCCTTGACGGCCTTTATCTCCGCGTCCGTCCGGGCCGAAGCCGCGCCCGCATAAAATATTGCGAGCAGAAACAGTATAGAAGCAGCTCTCATTTCGAATATCCCCCTTTTCTTTCGGATACCACAGAATCACACTGCTTAATTAAAACAAAATAATACCGTATAGTCCAGAGGATTATTCAGGCGCGCTGGGGAATGCTATCGCCGACCCGAATCCGGGCGGGGTTAGGCATAATAATTGTCATGTGAACCCCGTAGCGTATCTCTTCCGCTCTATTCTCGGAATCTTGGCCACGGGTATGAACTTCTTATGGCCCTTACGGTTGGAGCGCCGCGCCGCACACCTTCCGCGCATCATCTGGCAACGTCCGACTTCCGGGAGATTATTCGGACCGCGAGCTCGTCAAGAAAATCCCTGTCCGGTGCGACAGGCAGATCGGCTGTCATATAAAGCCTGTCGCCGCATTCGTTGAACAGCCTCGAGGCCTCGCGCTCGACATACTCGAATTTGTATTTACCGGTTTTTATATCTCTCAGGTTCTGAGAGTCTTTATCTCTGTATACGTTCAGCTCTCGCGTTTCGATGAACTCCCTGCACATTCTCAAGAGCCTTATAAGGTGACTCGCGTATTTCGTATCGTACCCATACTCCTCGACGAGCTTCTTCCTCTTGGCCCCCATGTACCCTTTATAGGCTGGATTCAGCTTCAGCGACTTATCCACCCTTTTCAACTGGTCGCTCGCATACCCGAGCATCGAGCGGACAAGGTTTTGCGTGAGGAAGCGGCTCCTTTCCCTGACGAGCATCTCTCCCTCGGGCGTGACGAGCAGGTAAAACTCGGGTTTGAGGAACAACGTACCTATGACGTTCGGATTGCCCTTCGCCAGGAGGCCGATAAACTTCCTCGCCTCGTAAAGAACGATATCGAACCGCCCCTCTTTTATTTCCATGGTATCCTTGCTGCCGAATTTTTCGAAGCCGAAATAATAATCCAGCGAGGGAACAGCCGCACCCATTACGTCTATGTCATCTATACTTTCAGGGTCTGGGTTATGCGTTCCGTGCGAGATACTCCCCATGTTGCAGAGCAGAATTATCTGTTTGAGCAGCGGCCCTCCCAGGACATCCCCATATTGAGGCGGCAACACTTTATTTTCCTCTAACGCCGATTTCATCGCTTCTTCCTCACCGTTCAAATCAGAATAATACCATCCCATTCGTCCCGCCATCAAATCCGCATCCGTTATTTCTTTTCCAGTCCGGCTGGGCGCGGGCGTCCCCGAGGCAACAACCCACGGTCCACCTGTGCGGACGCAAAAACCTGTGCCCGGACAGAACTCCCGGGTTTTCACGCACCCATTATACCGTCCGGGTTTCCCGGTTGTATTATCGAAGGGTCATCCCTTGTACACAGAAAGCTTCCATCCATATCCGGAGGGACAAGAAATTCTGAATTACGGAGCCGGGAAGACTTGTATCTGCATATAATGATTGACATCGGGATTCGGCTTATGCTATAAGTTGATTAAATACGTTATTGTTAACCGAATATGGTTAACAGGGGGGCAGGCATATGAATAGTATTATTGACAAAACCATATTGGCTATAGTGCTTTGCGCAAGCTTTATTTCCCTGTCCGCCACGCGGGCGGAACAAGAAAAGGAAATGGATTCACAGGGTAATCATGCCGAGATGATAACGGTAGTTCCTGCCGATATCGTCTGGGGTGACGTTCCGCCGGCGCTGCCGCCGGGGGCCATGATCGCCGTGCTGGAGGGAGACCCGTTCAAGCCCGGGCCATACTCGCTCCGGCTCAAGCTTCCCGCGGACTACGAAATTCCCGCGCACTGGCACACAATTGCGGAGCGCGTTACCGTTATTTCGGGCACCCTGAACGCAGGAATGGGGGATAAGCTCGATAAAGAGCAATCGAAGGCATTCCCGGCCGGGAGCTACGTTTCCATACCTGCAAAAATGCACCATTTCGCCTGGGCCGACGGGGAAACTATCGTACAGATCAATGGGGACGGCCCGTTCGACATACATTACGTAGACCCTGCGAACGACCCGAGTAAAAATGCAATGGACCAGAAACCATAGCCCACGGTTCAAATCGGAATCTCCGATCCCTCTCGAATCTCCCGCCGGATTTAAGCTGGCACAGCGGCAGATGTGCATATAGTGCAGATTGTATAATCCAGCTTGATCGAATGCATGCCAGGAGACATTCGCAGGATATCCATTATCTGTCAAAGAAATAGTGGGCCACACCAACCTGAAAACCCTGCTTGGATACGTGGATCTCGAGGACTCCAAGGCACGGGCAGTCAGAATGGTTATGCGGCCTCGGAAAGGACGGGAAAACGTCGCTCAGGTGATTATTGTGGTATTGTGGATGTAAAGTATTTAGAAGCTCTTCCCGGATAGTCCGAAAAACCCCTACAAGTTGCCGGTATCACTTAAGAATAGTGGCGGAGCCGACGGGACTCGAACCCGCGACCTCTGGCTTGACAGGCCAGCGTTCTAACCGGACTGAACTACGGCTCCATGGGTAAGATTTCATGGTGGGCGGTAAAGGATTCGAACCTATGACATCCTGCTTGTAAGGCAGGCGCTCTCCCGGGCTGAGCTAACCGCCCACTCCACACCAAGCCACGAAGGGCCGTCAATTCGTCCCCCCGTGAGAGGGAAATATATAACTGAAATTAATACGTTTGTCCAATCGCCGAAGGGGGAATTTTTAATCCGGCCTTCACACTGGAACATTAATATTCTACCCTGTTTCTCCGGCATTCTATAAGTCGATCCCCCCGCTCTCACCCCTGTGCATTTCCCTCCTTATCATGAGAGGGACATAGCGGCACGGATTGATGAAACGGCGATTTGCTTTTTCCCCCTTAGAAAAAGGGGGAATAATTCCGAGCTAGTGAGGAATTGGACGCCCTCGCTTAAATCCTCGGAGTTCATCCAGTACCGAGATGAATCTGAACCAATGGTAAAAAAGGGAAATTTATATACAGAGTAGATTTAAATTTCGACCCTCTCCAATCGGCGCATTCCCGGGCCGCCGGGATTTTTCTCACTCTGTCCAGGTTTACGGCCTTATAATTAGAACACATCAAAGGGCCGCCCGTCTGGCGCTATCCCGCATTGAAGGAGAAAAGAATAATGAGATTAGCCGCAGCAGTTCTGCTATCGTTACTCGTCGTCGTATCGTCGCTCCCCGCGCCGTCGCGCGCGTGCACCGAGGTGAGGATCAAGGCCAAGGACGGCTCCGTCGTCGTCGGAAGGTCGATGGAATTCGCGCAGGAGCTGAGCTCCAGCGCCATACTCCAGCCCAGGGGGCAGACGAGCACCTCGTCCCTCCCCGGCGGGAAAAAAGGCATAACGTGGACTTCCAAATACGGCGTCCTCTACCTCGACGGCTTCGGGCTCGACGTCGCCATCGACGGCATAAACGAGGCCGGGCTCGGGCTCGGCGCGCTCTTCTTCCCGGGCGAAGCGCAGTACCAGGAGATGAAATCCGACACCTCGCGCACGATCACGGTCAATGATCTCCCGCGCTACATACTCCAGAACTACGGCGCCCTCGACGAGATCAAAAAAGACCTCCCGTCGCTCAACGTCGTCGGTATCGAAACCCCGCAGATGGGCGGCATAATCATCCCCGCCCACTTCTCCGTATACGACAAGGCCGGGAACGGCATCGTGATCGAATACACGAAGGACGGGCTCGGCATTTACGACAGCATCGGCGTCATGACCAACTCGCCCGCCTATCCGTGGCACGTCACCAACGTACAGAACTACGTCGGCCTCAGCGACGAAGGGGCCGGGCCGGTCGTCATAGACGGCGTCAGCTTCGCGGCCACGGGACAGGGGAGCGGCCTCATGGGAATCCCCGGCGACCTGACCCCGCCCTCACGCTTCATAAGGGCGGGAGCGATGGCATACCTGGCCGCGGAAACGGCCGACGCCGATGGCGCGCTCACGCTCGCAATGCACATTATGAACACCGTCGATATCCCCCTCGGGACGGTGCGCGACTTCGACGACAACAAGTCCTTCGGCGACCACACGCAGTGGGTCACAGGACGCGACCTCACGAACGGCGTCCTCTACTTCAGGACCTACGACAACATGACCCTCCGCTCGGTAGACATGAAGAAGTTCGACCTGTCCGAAGACGCGCCGAGGCTGACGCTCCCTATAGACGGCAGCGAGGGTGCAGTCGTAGACGTAACGGCAGACCTCAAACCGGCGGCCGAATAGAGCGGATAGCATCCGCCGGCAGACTGGCAGCAGCTTTGTCGCGGAGCAAACCGTATCTGCCGGCGACATTCCCACATATAAATACCTTCCCTCTCCCCTCTCAGGGGAGAGGGTAAGGGGTTACCTTAATTCTGTCATTCTGAACTACGATTTCGAGCGAGCGAGGAATCGGACGCCACGGGCCGACTGCAGGGAAGCTCATATAGTACGGCTCCATAGCATATCAAATCAAAATATTCAGAATCTCGTTTTTAATGTTGTCATCTCGAACAACAATTTCGAGCGAGCGAGGAATCTCCACATTTCTGTCATTCCCGAATGCCTGTATCGGGAATCCAGCACGCCTCACGTGCATGAATCAACGTCGCGGCGCCTGCCGCGACACAACACTTCCGTCATCCTTATAAACGGTGACAGATCTATCTTTCAGTTCGTCATCCTGCCTGTCCGGCGTCCTGTCCGCCGGAGCTTTAGCGAAGGTGGAAGCCCGAGGCGAAGTCGGAAACTACGATTTCGAGCGAGCGAGGAATCGGACGCCCTGAGCCGATTGCAAGAAAGCATGTCT
>JADLGH010000070.1 GCA_020849425.1 Candidatus Dadabacteria bacterium | reverse complement strand
TTATTTGTTGATAAGCTCCTGAAGCCTGGAGACGAACCTTTTCGCCATGGGGACGTTTTCCTCTTTGCTCGCCCGGGCGAATTCTTCGAGCAGGAGCCTCTGGGTCCTGTTCAGCTTAACGGGAACCTCGACGTGTATGTCCAGGTAAAGGTCGCCCGCACCGCGCCCTTCGAGCCTCGGAACGCCCTTGCCCTTCATCCTGAAAGTCTGTCCCGACTGCGTGCCCGCGGGAATCGTTATGGTGCTCTTTCCTCCCGGCACGGGTATCTCTATCTCGTCGCCGAGGGCCGCCTGCACGAAGCTTATAGGCACCGTGCAGTGAAGGTCGTCGCCTTCACGCCTGAAGAGCGGGTGCTCCTCGACGTGAACGTCGATGTAAAGGTCGCCGTTGGCGCTGCCAATGTACCCGGCGTCACCCTCGCCCCTCATCCTGAGCCGCGCACCGTCGGAAATGCCGGCCGGGACCTTTACGGTTATATCGTGCTCTATAATCGCGTATCCGAGGCTGTTGCACTCGATGCAGCCCTTGACGATGCGCCTTCCCGAGCCCCCGCACGTGGGACAGGTGCGCCGTATGGCGAAAAGGCCCTGGGAGTATTGCAGCTCGCCCCTGCCGCCGCACGACTGGCACGGGATGTCTCCGCCCGGGGCGGCGCCGCTGCCGTCGCACTCGGGGCATTCTGTCCGTCTCGGGACTTGTATCGTCTTCCCGCATCCCGTGAGCGACTCGTCGAACGTGAGGTCTATCGAATACCTGAGATCCTTCCCCCTCCGTGATTTCCCCCTCGCGGCCCCGCTGAAGACCTCGTTGATGAGGTCGCCGAATATGTCGCCGAAACCGGCCTCGAAGTCGAATTCGGTGAAGAGCCCCTCGGACGATATGTGCCCGAAGCTGTCGTACCGGGCCCTCTTGTCAGGGTTGCTCAAAACCTGGTAGGCCTCGTTTAGAACCTTGAACCTCTCCTCGCAGTCGCGGCTGCCGGGGTTTCTGTCCGGGTGCCATTCGAAGGCCAGGCGCTTATAGGCCCGTTTTATATCGTCGGTCGTGGCGCTGCGCCCGACTTCGAGAATCTCGTAATAATCTATGGTGCTCATAAGAGTAATATAATACCCGTCTCGGGGGAGGCTATTCGTTTTCGTTAAAGGCTTCGGAGTAGCTCTCGTGCCGGGAATATATGACTTCGGCGAATTTATAGGATGCGTTCTTGAGGCGGTCGAGCATGTCCTTTACGTAGGCGTAATCGTCGCTTTCGAGCGACTCCCTCATATCCCTTACCGATCCCTCTATATGCTCCCTGAGCTCGGGGTCGATCTTGTCGCTGTAAGAATCCAGGGTTTTCTTCACCGAATACAAGAGCCCCTCGGCCTCGTTCTTCAAAACCGCGAGGTCGCGCTTTCTCTTGTCGGCGTCGCTGCTTTCCCTGCTCTCTTCTATGATCTTGTGTATCTCGCTGTCCGAGAGCCCGCCCGAAGTGACGACGTTTATCGCCTGCTTCTTCCCTGTTCCGAGGTCTTTCGCCGAGACGTGCAGTATGCCGTCGGCGTCTACTTCGAACGATACCTCGATCTGCGGCATGCCCCTCGGCGCGGGCGGGATGCCGATGAGGTTGAAGTTGGCGAGCGAGATGTTGTCGTCCACCATCTCCCTTTCGCCCTGGAGGACGTGTATGCCGACGAAGTCCTGGTTGTCGAAGGCGGTCGTAAATACCCGGCTCCGCTTCGTGGGGATGGTGGTGTTCCTTTCGATGATTTTGGTGAAAAGGCCGCCCTTGGTTTCGACGCCGAGCGAAAGAGGCACCACGTCCAGGAGAAGAACCTCGTCCACCTTGCCTTCGAGGACCCCGCCCTGCACCGCGGCCCCTATAGCGACTACCTCTTCGGGGTTTATCCTCGTCTGCGGCTCTTTCTTGAATATCTCCCTCACCTTACCCTGGATCCTCGGCATCCTCGTCATGCCGCCGACGAGGACGACCTCGTCTATGTGCGAGACGTCGAGCCGCGAGTCCTCTATGGCCTGCCTGCACGGTATTTCGAGCCTGTCGATGAGGTCCGAGACCAGCTCCTCGAATTCGGGCCTCGTGATTCTATAGTTAAGGTGTTTAGGCCCCGCCTGGTCGACGGCGATAAACGGGAGGTTTATAACCGTTTCCTCGACGGACGACAGCTCGTGCTTGGCCTTCTCGCAGGTCTCCCTTATGCGCTGAAGGGCCATCTTGTCCTCGCGGAGGTCGATGTCGTGCTGCTTCCGGAAATCCTCTAGGACAAGCTCGACGAGCTTCTGGTCGAAGTCGTCGCCGCCGAGGAACGTATCCCCGCTCGTGGACTTCACCTCGAAAACGCCGTTCGCTATCTCGAGAATAGTTATATCGAACGTGCCCCCGCCGAGGTCGAATACGGCTATCCTCTTGTCGCCTATTTTGTCGAAGCCGTATGCGAGCGCGGCCGCCGTGGGCTCGTTGATTATCCTCCTGACGTTAAGACCGGCTATCTTGCCGGCGTCTTTCGTCGCCTGGCGCTGGAGGTCGTTAAAGTGCGCGGGCACCGTTATTACGGCGTCCGTCACCTCGTACCCGAGGTATTCCTCGGCCACCTGCTTCATCTTCGAAAGGACTATCGAGGAGATTTCCTGCGGGCTGTAAGTGCGGGAGTTGATGTTTATCCATGCGTCGCCCGATTCGTTGGGGACTATGCTGTAGGGGGCGAAGTCCATGGCCTTTTTCACCTCGGGTGCGTCGCAGCGCCTGCCGAGGAGCCTTTTCACCCCGAATATCGTGGTAGTCGGGTTCACCACCCCCTGCCTCTTGGCGACCGCCCCGGCGAACTTCGAATTGTCTTCCGTGAACGCCACGACCGACGGCGTCACCCTGCTCCCCTCCTCGTTGGGGATTACGACCGGGCCCCCGCCCTCGATTATCGCGACGCAGGAGTTGGTCGTACCGAGGTCTATTCCTACTATAGCCATATGATTGTATTACGCGCGGACTTATCCCTCGTCGGTCAGGTCGAATATCCCGCTGGAATCGCCGCCGTCCCCTCCATTGTTTTTATCTGACGGAGAGCCGTTATCCCGCGGCTCCCCCCTGCCCTTCGATACGGAGACCAGCGCCGGTCTGAGAAGCCTCTCTTTCAGCGTATAACCGCGCAGCATCTCGGAAATTATGCGCCCGGAATCGACGTCCGCAGAATCGACGCGCTCTATGGCCTGGTGGACCCTCGGGTCGAACTCCAGCCCGCGGTCGGCCGGCACGGGCTCGACGCCGAACTTCTCCAGGAGGCTCAAAAACTGCTTGTGGACCAGCTTGACGCCTTCGAGGACGGCCCTGGCGTCTTCCTCGGGCCCTTCGGAATGCGAGAGCGCCCTCTCCAGGTTGTCGAGCACGTTCAGAAGAGCCTTTATGAGCTCCTCGTTTCCATACGTGATTATGTCGGACTTTTCCCTGGCCAGTCTCTTTTTATAGTTTTCGAAGTCGGCCGCGAGCCTGATATATCTCTGGTAAAGCTCCTTGTAGCTTTTCTCGTCCCCGGCCTCGGCGCGGACGTCCTCCGCCCCTTCGTTCATCCCGTCCTCTTCGTTGATCTCGATCTGTCCTGTCCTGTCATTCTTGTCTTCGGAATTCATTATTGTCTCCTGATATTAAATCACACGCAAGGCGTAAAAATTTATGATAATTATACTCCGGTTAAGAGTGATAGTTAAGCTTTTGTATGAAATATGGGCTATTGGTCCCGCTCACTGGCAAATATAATAATCGGCGGGTGGTTTGTCAACGATGCGCCGCGCCGTGCCGGCCGGCCTTTTCCGGCGGCCGAACGGTCAGGGGAGGAGCCCGTAGGCCACCCCTTCCAGGAGCCCCGCGTCGCTTACGACCATGCCGCCTACGGAGAACCTGCCCAGGGTTTTGAGAACCACCTCCGTCCCCGAGACTATAAGATCCTCCCGCCCCTTTTCGAGGCCCGGAATGGCGGCCCTTTCCGCCCTCGGAGTGCGCAGTATCCTGTCCAGGATATCGACTATTCCGTCCCGCGTGAGCGTGTAGTTATTTACGAGGTTCGCGTCGTATTTTACGAGGCCGAGCTCGACCGCCGCAAGGCTCGTCGGCGTGCCGGCCGTGCCTATGACCGTAAGCCCTTCCCCGCCCGGGGGGAAGCCTGAAAGCCCCTCGGCGAGGGTCTTTTCTATATGTGCGCCGAGGGCCGAGAGGGCGGCTTCGGATTCCTTCTCCTCGGGAAGGAAACGCTCCGTAAGGCAGACGACGCCGAGCCGCGTGCTCGTAAGGTTGGCCACGGTCCCTTCTTTTACGTATATGTATTCCGTGCTGCCGCCGCCTATGTCGAATATGAGACAGTCGGGCGTGTCGAAGGTGACGGATTTCATGACCCCGCTGACTGTCAGGAGGGCCTCTTCTTCTCCCGATATCACATCGACGGGGAGGCCCGTCTGCGATTTCACCAGGTTCACGAAATCGAGCCCGTTCCGGGATTCCCTTACCATGCTCGTCGCCACGGCCCGCATCTTCTCGACGCCGAGGTCGCGTATTATCTCGGAGAATCCCGAGAGGGCCTTGAGCGATCTCTCTATCGCTCCCGGCTTTATGAGCCTCGTTCCGTTGCCCGAGCCCTCGCCGAGCCGCGTTATCTCGCGTCCGACGTATAGTTTATGGAGAGAATTCCCCTCGCCCGGCTCGGTGACGAGGAGCCTGAATGTGTTCGTCCCTATGTCTATGGAAGCTATTCTCATTGGCGTATGTTCAATTTTACAGCTATTCGGCGTCCCGGGTGAGGGGTGATAAAAAATTCCTGTCCGCCCCACCGGGCGTTCTGGATATGACAAGATTTATACCACGAAATGCGGCTAAATAAAGCGGTATTACGCGGGCCCGGAAAAAGCCGCCCGGAGAGCGCCCCGTTCCGCCCGGCTCGCGTACCGGCCCCAGCCGAACGCGGGCGATCCGTTTAATGCCCGGCGTGCGCCTCGGCAGCTACGGTCTGCTCCTTCTCGATTATCTTCGACGCGATATGGTCCGGAAGCTCCTCGTAATGAGAGAAATCCATCGAGAACGTCCCGCGTCCGCTCGTTATGGCCCTTAGGTCCTGCGCGTAGGTCAGAATCTCCGCCATCGGTATGAGCGCATTTATGATATTCGTGCCGGAGAGCGAATCGAACCCGGATACTTTACCCCTCCGGGCGTTGATGTCGCCTATGACGTCCCCCATGCACTCGTCCGGTATCGTTATCTCCATCTTCATTACCGGCTCTAAAAGCACGGGCGATGCGTCTTCCATCGCCTTCCTGAAGCCCATCGAGCCCGCGATCTGAAACGCCATGTCCGAGGAATCCACGGTGTGGTACTTCCCGTCGAAGAGCGTCAGCTTTACGTCCACCACGGGGTAACCGGCGAGTATGCCCTTCCTCATCGAATCGACGACGCCCTTCTCGACGGACGGGATGAAGTTTTTCGGTATCGCGCCGCCGACGATGTTGTTGACGAACTCAAACCCCCCGCCTCGCGGCAGCGGCTCGACCTCGACCCAGGCGTCCCCGTATTGTCCCTTTCCGCCGGTCTGCTTTATGTACTTGCCTTCGGCCTTGGCCCTGCCGCGTATGGTTTCCCTGTAGGGGACGCGCGGCGTCTTGAGCTCGACGTTGACCCCGTACGAATCCCTGAGCTTGTTCACCGTGGCCTCGACGTGGGACTGCCCCGTCCCCGAAAGCAGGAACTCCTTCGTCTCTTCGTCTATCCTGTAATGTATCGTCGGGTCTTCCTCGTGGATCCGGGCGAGTGACGACATAAGCTTGTCCTCGTCGTTCCTCGTCCTGGCCTCGATCGCGTAAGACAGCACAGCGGCCGGAAGAGGCACCGAGGGGATTATCATCTGATGGGCCTCGTCCGTCAGCGTGTCGCCCGTCGAGGCGTCCTTGAGCTTGTTTACGGCTACTATGTCTCCGCACGAAGCCGGGCTCAGCGGGAATTCTTTCTTCCCGAGGAGCCTGTGGAAATGGCCGAGCTTCTCCTTGCTCCCCTTTGTCGCGTTATAAGCCCCGCCGTCGCCGTTGAGCGTGCCGGAATACACCCTGAAAACGGTTATCTTGCCCGCGTACGGGTCGGAAATGGTCTTGAACACGTACGCCGAGAACGGCCCCTTTTCCCCGGGGGCGATATCGGTCTCGCCTCCCTCGGGCAGCATCCCCTTCATCGGCTTTCTTTCGAGCGGGGACGGCATGTATCTGGTGATCGCTCCCGACAGGACATTGAGCCCGACGAGCCCCGTCGCCGAGCCGAAAAACACCGGCACGACGCGTCCGTCGAGGATCCCTTCGTGAAGGAGGCTCGTAATCCTGTCCTCGTCCACGGGCTCGCCGTCGAGGTACTTTTCGAGAAGGTCGTCGTCGAGCTCGGCTACCGTCTCGATGATCTCTTCCCTCGAGGCCGCGGCGGCGTCCATCATGTCGTCCGGAACGGGTATCTCCCGGGCCCCGCCCGACCCGTCGTAGGCGTACGCCTTCATGTCGACGAGGTCTACCAATCCCTTGAAGTTATGCTGCCCGCCTATCGGGAGCGTGAGCGGTATGACCTTCACGCCGGCGAGCTCCTTCGCGACGGCGCTCACCGTCGCCTCGTAGCTCGTGTTCTCCCTGTCGAGCTTGTTGACGAAGACCATGCAGGGCAGCCCGCCCGCAATGTCCCAGTATTTTTTCAGCTGGAGCCCGGATTCGGCGCTGCCGACGGCGCCGGCGACGAGCACGACACCGTCGACCGCCCTTACGGCGTTTTCGGCTTCGTACAGGAAATTCAGGAATCCGGGTGTATCTATGAGGTTTACCAGGTGGCTCCTGGTCTCGTAGAAGGTAATGTGGGAATTAATGGACATCTTGCGGTGCTTTTCTTCCGGTTCGTAGTCCAGCACCGAAGACCCGTCGTCGACCTTGCCGAGCTTGTCGGTAGCGCCGTGGGTGTAGAGTATAGCCTCAGCCAGAGATGTTTTACCGGCTCCGTGGGGTGCGACGAGCGCGATATTCCTTATACAGTCTCTACTGTACTCCTTCATGTGGAGTTACCTCCTTAATCTGTTATTGACGGCAATCCTTGTCAACTTGTTCGTCTCCTCTATAGACAAATTCCGGCTCTAAGGTGAACGTGTTCCGATTTACTCCGCGAAAGGCTTAATTCTTGTTGTACTTCTTCCTGAACCTTTCTACCCTGCCCTTCGCTTCCGCAGCCCTTTCCTTGCCTGTGTAAAACGTGTGACAGTTCGAGCAAACTTCCACCGTGAAGTCTTCAAAACGCGTCGATTTAGTGTTGTACACCGCTCCGCAAGAGCAGCTTATGGTGACATCTTTATATTCCGGATGTATATCCGCCTTCATTTACAGCCTCCTGTTTACGTGAATACGTAGGGTATGATGAATTAAATTAAGCCCCTGTCTATTAATAGTAAATTAACATTTAAATGGCGGTTCAGCAAGTGGAGCCGGGCCATGAAAAACGAAAAAGGCGGCCATATAGCCGCCTTTTTTCGCGTTCAGCGGGGGTTAACCGCCGAAAATCCGGTTCTCGTTCTTATTTTTCTGTGAATTCGGCGTCTATGACGTCGTCGCCGTCGTCCTTCGGGCCCTCGTCCCCGGAATCCTCCGCGGGCTCGGAATCCCCCGGCTGGGCGCCGTCTCCGCCCGGCTCCTGCGCGCCGCCCTCGGCCTGCTGCTGCTTGTACATGAGCTCGGCGAGTTTGTGCGAGGCCTTGGTTATCTTGTCCGTGGCCGCCGTTATGGCGTCTGCGTCGCTGCCCTTTATGGCGCTCCTGCCCTCTTCGAGCGCCTCTTCGAGCTCTTTCCTGTCGGACTCTTCGAGCTTGTTCTCGAATTCCTTAAAGCTCTTTTCGGTCCTGTATATAAGCTCGTCGAGCTTGTTGCGGTTCTCCACGAGCTCGTGGCGCTTCCGGTCGTCGTCGGCCTTCTCTTCGGCTTCCCTGACCATCTTATCGACTTCGTCCTTGGCGAGCCCGCTCGACGCCTCGACCCTGACCTTCTGCTCCTTGCCCGAGGCCATGTCCTTGGCCGAGACGTGGAGTATGCCGTCGGCGTCCGTGTCGAACGTGACCTCTATCTGCGGCACTCCCCTCGATGCGGGCGGCAGGCCGTCGAGTATGAACCTCGCGAGCGTCCTGTTGTCGCCCGCCATCTGCCTTTCGCCCTGGAGGACGTGTATCTCTACGGACGTCTGGTTGTCTTCGGCCGTCGTGAACACCTGGCTCTTCTTCGTCGGTATCGTGGTGTTCCTCTCGATTATCTTCGTCATGACTCCGCCCAGGGTCTCGATACCGAGCGAGAGCGGGGTGACGTCCAGAAGAAGAACGTCCCTCACTTCTCCGCCGAGGACCGCACCCTGAATCGCCGCGCCCATGGCCACGACCTCGTCGGGGTTTATGCCCTTGTGGGGCTCCCTTCCGAAGAAGTCCGTAACCACCTTCTGTACGAGCGGTATCCTGATGGAGCCGCCGACGAGTATGACCTCGCTGATGTCCGAAGCCTTGAGCCCGGCGTCCTTGAGCGCCTGCTTGCAGGGCTCGAGCGTTCCCTTGACCTTGTCCTCGATGAGCTGCTCGAACTTCGAGCGCGTGATCTTCATAACGAGGTGCTTGGGCCCCGTCGCGTCCGCGGTTATGAACGGCAGGTTGACTTCCGTCTCCAGAGTGTTCGAAAGCTCTATCTTCGCCTTCTCGGCCTCCTGGCGGAGCCTCTGGAGCGCCATCTTGTCGTTCCCGAGGTCGATGCCGGAATCCTTTTTGAATTCGGCGATTATATATTCCATGAGTATCCTGTCGAGGTCGTCTCCGCCGAGGTGCGTGTCGCCGTTCGTGGACTTGACCTCTATGACGTTGTCGCCGACTTCGAGAATCGATATGTCGAACGTTCCTCCGCCGAGGTCGTACACCGCTATGGTGCCCTCGTTCTTCTTGTCGAACCCGTACGAAAGCGCAGCCGCCGTGGGCTCGTTTATGATTCGTTTCACTTCGAGCCCGGCTATCTTGCCGGCGTCCTTGGTCGCCTGGCGCTGGCTGTCGTTAAAGTATGCGGGCACCGTGATGACGGCTTCTTTCACTTCCGCGCCGAGGTAATCCTCGGCCGCCTTCTTGAGCTTCATCAGCACGTGCGAGGAAATCTGGGGCGGGGAATACTGCTTGCCCATCGCCTCGACCCACGCGTCGCCGTTCTTCGCCTTGACCACCTTGTAAGGGAGCCTCTTGGCCTCGTCCTGGACCTCGTCGTAGCGCCGTCCCATGAGCCTCTTTACGGAGAAGATCGTGTTCTCCGGGTTCACGACGGCCTGCCTCTTGGCCGGCCCGCCCACGAGTATTTCACCGTCCTTCGTGAAAGCGACGACGGAGGGCGTCGTACGGGCCCCTTCCTCGTTGATTATAACCTTGGGCTCGCCGCCTTCGACTATCGCCACGACCGAGTTGGTCGTTCCGAGGTCGATACCTATAATTTTTCCGCTTGTTGCCATTATGTTTAATACCTCCTGTGCTTTTTATGTTCGTTTCAGCGGGCGGGAGCCCGTCCCGCTTCCCCCGCATCTATGGAGCTTTCGACTTCGCCCTTTAGCTTTCTCAGGGCATGCACTTCTATCTGGCGCACCCGTTCCTTGGATATGCCGAGCTCCTCGCCCAGCTCGCGGAGCTTGCCCTGCGGGCTCGAAAGATACCTGCTCTCTATGACGCGCTTCTCGCGCGGCGAGAGCTTCGTCAGGCCCTCTTCGAGGCCCCTCTGCGCAAGGACGTTCGTCTCGATATTCTCGAGGACTTCCTCCTGCGACGGGCCTTCCACGGCCAGTGTGTCGACGTAGGTTATCGAGTTGTCGTCGGTGACGGTGGAGTCCAGCGAAAAGTCCCTTGCCGCTGTACGGAGCTCCATGTCCATGACGTCCTTCTCCCTTACACCGAAGAGCTCGGCCACTTTGCCCGCGTCCTCTTCGGACAGTGCTCCGCCGTCCACCAGATGAAGCTGCCTCCTGGCCCTTCCTATCTTGTTGAAGAGCTTCCTTTCGGTCTGCGTCGTGCCGATCTTCACCTGGCTCCAGAATTTCATGATGTGGTTCTGTATTCCCGCACGTATCCACCACACCGCGTAGGATATGAGCCTGTAGCCCTTGTGCGGGTTGAATTTCTTTACGGCTTTCATGAGCCCGAGCGTGCCTTCCTGGACCAGGTCCGTCAAGGGGAATCCGTATGAAACGTACTCCGACGCTATCTTGACGACGAATCTAAGGTTGGACACCACGAGCTGGTTCGCAGCTTCGAGATCATTGTCTTCATAGTATCTCAGGGCCAGGGCGCGTTCCTCTTCCCTGCTCAGAACCGGGTATTTCTCGATCTCCCTGAGAAATATTCCCATCGGCTCTCTGACTGCCATCGCATTCGTCAATTTTCATACCTCCTTTTGGAAAACTAATCATCATCCGGGAAATGTCAAGGGGGAGGAGGCATTATGATAGATACAAGAAATTAGAGAGTTTTCAGATGGTTATGTGCTAATTGCTGATGTATTTCTTCTGATTTGGACGGATAGAGCCTCAAAAGGCCCGTTTTCCAGTCAAACGGGCCGCGGGCCCGGGTTGCGGTCAGGCGCCGGCCGCTTCCACGACCCTGGCCGCGGCCTCTCTCATGTCGCCGCCTGTGATGATGTTCAGGCCGGATTCGGAGAGCATTTTCCTTCCGAGCTCGACGTTGGTCCCTTCGAGCCTTACGACGAGGGGGACCTGTATGCCCACTTCCTTTGCCGCCGCGATTATGCCCTCGGCTATGGTGTCGCATTTCATGATGCCGCCGAATATGTTGACGAATATCGCCTTCACGTTCGGGTCGCTGAGGATCATCTTGAAGGCCTGCGTAACCTGCTCCGTGCTGGCGCCGCCGCCCACGTCGAGGAAGTTGGCCGGCTCGCCGCCGTGGTACTTGATGATGTCCATCGTCGCCATTGCGAGTCCGGCCCCGTTTACGAGGCAGCCTATGTTGCCGTCGAGCTTGACGTAGCTGATGCCCCACTTCTTGGCCTCGAGCTCCGTCGGGTCTTCCTCGTCCGGATCGTGGTACTTCTCGACGTCGGGGTGCCTGAAAAGGGCGTTGTCGTCGAAGTTCATCTTCGCGTCGAGCGCAATGAGGTCGCCCGACTTGGTGAGTATGAGGGGGTTTATCTCCGCAAGGGAGCAGTCCTTGTCGGTGAAGAGCTGGTAAAGGGCCGATACGAACTTCACGGCCTTGCCCACGCTCTTCCCTTCGAGCCCGAGGAAGTAAGCGATCTTCCTGCACTGGAAGGGCTGGAGCCCGACGACGGGGTCTATATATTCCTTGAGTATCTTTTCGGGATTGGTGCGGGCTATCTCCTCGATTTCGACGCCGCCCTCGCGGCTGGCCATGATTACTATCTCTTCCCTCGACCTGTCGATTACCATCCCGAGGTAAAATTCCTTGTCTATGTCGGAGGCCTCTTCGACGAGGACCTTCTTCACCAGCTTACCGTCTGGCCCGGTCTGGTGCGTGACGAGTATCATTCCCAGTATCTCGGAGGCTATTTCCTTTACCTGGTCGAGCAGGCTCGCGAGTTTTACGCCCCCGCCCTTGCCCCTGCCGCCGGCGTGGATCTGCGCCTTTATCACGAATTTGCCCGAGTTTAAATCCTGCGCTATCTGGTGCGCTTCGTCTTCGTTGAACGCGACCTTGCCCGTCGGCGTCGCCGCGCCGTAGAGGGATAAAAGTTCCTTTGCCTGATACTCGTGTATGTTCACTTCGTAAATCCTCCTTGATAAAAAACGCCTTCGCCTGTTACTGCTTCGAGCTTCCACTGAACTTTTTCAAGAGCCACTGGAGCGGGTCGAAGTAGGTGTCGGCCACCCTCTCCTTGAGTGGGATTATAGCGTTGTCCGTGATGTGTATGTGCTCCGGGCAGACTTCCGTGCAGCACTTCGTGATGTTGCAGTACCCGAGTCCGGCGTCCGTCCTGAGGAACGCCTGCCTGTCGTCGGTGTCGAGCGGATGCATTTCGAGCTCAGCTATCTTGATCAGCATCCGCGGGCCCGCGAATGCGTCCTTCTTGTCGTGGTTTCTCAGGATGTGGCAGACGTTCTGGCAGAGACAGCATTCGATGCATTTCCTGAATTCCTGGCTCCTCTCGACGTCCTCCTGGTACATGATCCACTTCGTGTCCTTTGCAGGCTTGAAAGGCGGTATGGTCTTTCTTACCTTGTAGTTCCATGAAACGTCCGTGACGAGGTCCTTTATGATGGGGAAGGCTTTAATCGGATAAACGGTAACCGGTTTATCCAGCGGGAGGGAATCCATGCGGGTCTTGCAGGTGAGCTTGGGCATGCCGTTTATTTCGGCGCTGCACGAGCCGCACTTGGCCGCCTTGCAGTTCCATCTTACGGCAAGGTCCCCGTCGTAATTCGCCTGTATGAAGTGTATCGCGTCGAGGACGACCATCCCCTCCTCAACGGGTACATCGTATTCAACTTCCCCGCCCCCGCTCGAGTCCCCGCGGTATACCCTCATCTTGGCTGTTGCCATATTATTTATAACCTCCCTCTACTATTTTCCTTAACTCTTCCGGCATCTGCGGAAGCGGAGACGTTCCCAGCCGCATTTCGCCGCTGCCGTCGACCGATATAACGGAATTCACCTTGCCCCATACCTCGTCGTTATACTTGGGGAAGTCGACCCTGCTGTGCGCCCCCCTGCTCTCTTCCCTCTGGAGCGCGCACCTGGCTATGGCTTCCGAGACTATGAGCATGGACTTTAAGTCCTTGCAGAGATGCCAGCCGGGGTTATACATGCGCGAGCCCTCGATCTTGAGGTCAGAAGCCCTTTCCTTCAGCACCTGAAGCTCGTCGAGTCCTTCCTGGAGCTTTTCCTTTATGCGGAAAACGCCTACGAACTTGCCCATCGTTTCCTGGAGCGCCTGGTGGATGGTGTAGGGGTTTTCGCCCTCCTCGCTCTCGAACGGCCTTAACATCTCCTCCGTCCCGAGCTCGAGGTCCTTGTCGTCTATTTTAAGTGCATTGTCCTTGATCTCGTTCGCGTACTGCGCGGCGCCCATGCCGGCCCTCATACCGAAAACGAGGAGGTCCGAGAGCGAGTTGCCGCCGAGCCTGTTTGCGCCGTGCATACCGCCCGCTACCTCTCCCGCGGCGAAAAGCCCGGGGACGGTCGTTCCGGTCGTGTCGGCGTCCACCCTTACGCCGCCCATGATGTAGTGCGTCGTCGGGAAAACTTCCATCGGCTCCTTCGTGATGTCTATGAGCGCGAACTCCATGAACTGGTGATACATGCTCGGGAGCTTCTTCTTGACGTAGTCAGCGCCCCTGTGGGCTATGTTGAGGAAAGCGCCGCCGTGGGGCGAGCCCCTCCCTTCCATGACCTCGGTGTATATGGACCTTGCGACGACGTCTCTCGTCGAAAGCTCCATCCTCTCGGGGTCGTACTTTTCCATGAACCTCTCGCCGTTACGGTTGGTGAGGATGCCGCCCTCTCCGCGGACGGCCTCGGTGACGAGTATGCCCCTTACGCTCGGCGGCCAGACCATGCCCGTCGGGTGGAACTGTACGAACTCCATGTCTATGAGCTCGGCCCCGGCCTCGTAGGCCAGCGCCTGCCCGTCGCCTGTGTATTCCCAGGAGTTGGACGTGACCTTGTAGGATTTCCCTACGCCGCCCGTCGCGAGGACGATGGCCTTCGTCTTGAAGAGAACGAACCTGCCGCTCTCCCTCCAGTAGCCGAAGGCGCCCGAGATCCTCTCGCCGTCTTTAAGAAGGTGAGTAATGGTGCATTCCATGTATACGTCGATACCGGAATGTATGCCCTTGTCCTGGAGGGTTCTTATCATTTCGAGGCCGGTGCGGTCGCCGACGTGGGCGAGCCTTTTCCAGGTGTGTCCGCCGAAGGCGCGCTGCATTATTTTGCCGTCCTTCGTCCTGTCGAAAAGCGCTCCCCAGTGCTCGAGCTCCTTCACCCTGTCGGGGGCTTCCTGTGCGTGGAGCTGGGCCATGCGCCAGTTGTTGAGCAGCTTTCCGCCGTGCATCGTGTCGTGAAAGTGGGTCTTCCAGTCGTCCTTGGTGTCCACGTTGGCCAGAGCGGCGGCGACGCCTCCCTCGGCCATGACGGTGTGCGCCTTTCCCAGAAGAGACTTGCATACGAGCCCTACCGACGCCCCCCTGGCCGATGCCTCTATAGCCGCCCTGAGCCCCGCTCCCCCGGCGCCTATGACGATTACGTCGTGTGTATGTGTTTCGATCTCCATTTATCGTTACCTCTTATATGATCCTGATGTCGGTAATGATCCCCTTCGCAAGAAGGAGAATGTAAAGGTCGGCGAGAGCAACGCTGAACAGGCTCACCCAGGCCCAGGACATGTGATGCTCGTTCCACACGCTGACCCTCCCCCAAATCCGAAAGCGCGTCGGGCACTTCGAGAATACGTCGAGCTTCCCGCCCACTATGTGGCGGAAGGAATGGCAGGAGAACGAGTACATGCTGAGGAAGGCGGCGTTCAGAATAAGGATTATCGTGCCTACCCCGATGCCGAACCCGTCTTCGAACTTGAATGCGTAAAGCGCGTCTATCCACAGGAAAAGAAGTATTACGGTGGCGGCGTAAAAGAAATAACGGTGCAGGTTCTGCAGGATGAAGGGGAACTTCGTTTCCCCGACGTAGCTGCCTTCCTTGGCGAGCGGGCGCACCGCGCATCCTGGAGGCGCCATGAAGAACGACCTGTAATACGCCTTTCTGTAATAGTAACAGGTCGCCCTGAACCCGAGCGGGGCCCAGAGTATGAGAAGCGCCGGCGAAAGCGGCCACCACGATGCCAGAATATACGGGGAGTAAAACGGGGAGATATAGGGCTCGACGAGGAAATCGACGTTGGCGAACGCGCGCCACGTCGAGTAAATACCGAAAACCGTGAGAATCGTCGCTGTCACAAGCGGCCCAACCCACCACGCGTCCTTACGCATGGTAATCGAGCTTTGAGCAGTTCCATTCGCCATCTCTGTGTCTCCTAACTTGCCTCTAATCTTATTCTTATTGGTTGCACGGGGTCGCCGTCATCGATCGGGGAAAATCGGTGCGTGTAATATTATATGAATGCCCCGGGCTAGTCAAGGAATTGACCCGTCCGCCCGGGGCCGAAATCGCCTTCAGTTTTTGGCAGTCTTGTCTATATGGTCGCAGAGCTCTTTTACGTGGCTCGCGGAAATCTTTATTTCTTCTTTTTCCTTGTCCGATAGCGCGACCTGGAATATCTCTTCGATGCCCTTTCTGCCGAGCTTTACCGGCAGGCCGACGAAGGTGTTGTCAACGCCGTATTCGCCCTCTGCGAGAACGCAGCACGGGAGGATCTTCTTCTTGTCCCTGAGTATGGCCTCGACCATCTCGACAGCCGATACGGCCGGCGCATAGAAGGCGCTCCCGGTTTTGAGAAGGGCGACTATCTCGCCGCCGCCGCCGCGGGTCCTCTTGACGATCTCCTCGAGCCTCTCCGCCGGTATGAGCTCCGTCACGGGTACCCCGGCAACCGTCGTGCAGCGCGTGAGCGGCACCATGTCGTCGCCGTGTCCGCCGAGGACGAAGGCGTGGATGTTCTCGACGGATACGCCGAGCTCCATCCCGATGAACGCCCTGAACCTCGCGGCATCGAGCACCCCGGCCATGCCCATTACGCGCTCCTTCGGGAATCCGCTGACTTTATGCGCGACGTAAACCATCGCGTCCAGTGGGTTCGTTACGAGTATCAGTATCGCGTTCGGCGACTTGGCCGCAACGTTCTTCGTGACCTCCGTTACTATCGCGGTGTTGGTCGCGATGAGGTCGTCCCTGCTCATTCCGGGCTTTCTCGGTATGCCTGAGGTGATGACGACGACGTCCGAGCCCGCCGTCTCTTCGTAGCCGTTCGTGCCCGTTATGTTCACGTCGTAACCGTAAACCGGGTTCATTTCCATCATGTCGAGCGCCTTGCCCTGCGGCATTCCTTCCACGATGTCGACGAGGACGACGTCGCCGAGCTCCTGCTGCGCGATCATGAGCGCGGTCGTTGCGCCCACGTTCCCTGCGCCTATAACTGAAATCTTCGGTCTGCTCATTTAATCACTCCTTACGCGTATTATTGTATTTCTCGTTATTGTATTTTTTGCCGGTTCGTAATTTTCGGGGATTTCTAGCTCGCTTCCGGTACCGCCTCGCGGGGGCAAAGGTAAGTCTCCCCCGCCCTTGCCTTCTTATTAAGCCCGCTCTTTTTCTACCCTGTCCATGTTGGCCGCTATAGCCTTGCCGAATTCGGAACACTTAAGGAGCGTGGCCCCTTCGAGCTGGCGCTCGAGGTCGTAGGTCACTGTCTTGTCGAGGATGGTTATCTCCATCGCCTTGACGATAAGGTCGGCCGCTTCCTGCCAGCCGAGATACTCGAACATCATAACGCCCGAGAGTATGACAGAGCTCGGGTTTATCTTGTCCTGCCCCGCGTACTTCGGCGCCGTGCCGTGCGTCGCCTCGAAGAGCGCGAGATAATCGCCGATGTTGCCGCCGGGGGCCATTCCGAGCCCGCCCACCTGGGCGGCGCAGGCGTCGGAGAGATAGTCGCCGTTTAAGTTCGACGTGGCGATGACGTTGTATTCCCTCGTCCTCGTGAGGATCTGCTGGAGCATGTTGTCGGCTATCCTGTCGTTTATCACGACCTTTCCCGCCGGGGCCTTGCCGCCGAACTTGTCCCAGAGCTCGTCCTCGGTTATCGCTCCGTCGACGAATTCCTCCCTGGCCACCTCGTAGCTCCAGTCCCTGAAAGCGCCCTCGGTGAACTTCATGATATTCCCCTTGTGCACTATCGTGACAGTCTCTATTCCCTTGTCGATGGCGTGCCTTATGGCCTTTCTCATGAGCCTCTTCGTTCCGAAGGGGCTTATGGGCTTTATACCTATGCCCGAGCCTTCCCTTATGTTCACGCCGTATTTTTCGACGAGATAGTTTCTTATATCGGTCGCCTCTTTCGAGCCGCTCTGCCATTCGATGCCGGAATAAACGTCTTCCGTGTTTTCACGGAAGATTATCATGTCCATGTCCTCGGGCTTTTTTATGGGCGAGGGTGTTCCCTTTATGTACTTGACCGGCCTTACGCATGCGTAAAGGTCGAGTATCTGCCTGAGCGCGACGTTAAGGCTCCTTATGCCGCCCCCTATGGGGGTGGTGAGAGGCCCCTTTATGGAGACGACGTACTCCTTCAGGTCCTCGAGCGTTTCGTCGGGGAGCCATTCGCCTTTCTCCTTGAAGGCCTTTTCCCCGGTCAGCACCTCGTGCCAGACCACCTTCCTTTTTCCGCCGTAAGCCTTCTCGACGGCGGCGTCGAATACTATCTGTGACGCATTCCAGATGTCGGGTCCCGTGCCGTCTCCCTCGATGAAAGGGATGATCGGATTGTCCGGCACGATTAATCTGTCGCTGGCTGTATCTATCTGAATTTTCTCACCCGAAGCGGGTTTGCGGGATGACATTGTTGAAACTCCTATATAAAAATTTGGTCTGAAATATAAATAAAAAACGAGCAGAATTCAACTTTCGGCGGGCCCGCCGGCCCTTTTGCACCCAGATCGCGCAGGTTTCCGGCGCAGCCCGTATCGGCCGATTATCACTGCTTCCTGAAGTCGTAATACCCGTTCCCCGGGGGCGGGTATTACGACTTCATCATCTGACGGAGGACCGTCTGCAGAATTCCCCCGTTTTTGTAATACTCGACTTCTATGGGGCTGTCGAGGCGGCAGATCACGTGGAAATCGAAGCTGCTGCCGTCGGGCCTGGTGGCCTTCACGGTTATGTCCTTGCCCGGCGTGAGCCCTTCGCTTATGCCGCCTATGTCGTAGCGCTCGTACCCCGTAAGCCCGTAGGTGTCCTTGCTCTCCCCGGGCCTGAACTGGAGCGGAAGAACCCCCATTCCGACGAGATTGCTCCTGTGGATCCTCTCGTAGCTCTCGGTTATGACGGCCCTGACCCCGAGAAGGACGGTGCCCTTGGCGGCCCAGTCTCGGGAGCTCCCCGTGCCGTATTCCTTCCCGCCTATAACCACGAGCGGGAGCCCTTCCTCCTGGTACTTCATCGAGGCGTCGAATATCGACATCTGCTCTCCGGACGGGACGTGCCTCGTATACCCGCCCTCGACGCCGTCGAGCATCTGGTTTCTTATCCTGATGTTGGCGAACGTGCCGCGAATCATGACCTCGTGGTTCCCGCGGCGGGAGCCGAAGCTGTTAAAGTCCCTCTGCTCGACCCCGTGCCCTATGAGGTACTTCCCTGCCGGGCCGTCCTTCGGTATGGAGCCCGCGGGCGAGATGTGGTCCGTCGTGATGGAATCGCCCAGGAGCGCCAGCGCGTATGCCCCCTCGATGTCGCCCGTTTCCGGAAGGTCGAGCCCGAACGTTTCGAAGAACGTCGGGTTCTGTATGTACGTCGAGGACTTGTCCCATTTGTAGAGGTTCCCCTCGGGGATATCGAGGCTCTTCCACGTGTCGTCGCCGTCGAAAACGGACTTGTACTGCGCCCTGAATATCTCGGGGTTGAGCACGCTGTTGACGGTGTCCCTGATTTCCTTCTGCGTCGGCCATATGTCCCTCAGGAATACGGGCTCGCCGTCCTTGCCCGTCCCGAGCGGCTGGCTGTAGACGTCTATGTCCACGGTGCCCGCGAGGGCGAAAGCCACGACGAGCGGCGGCGAGGCGAGGTATGAGAATTTTACGAGCGGATGCACCCTGCCCTCGAAGTTCCTGTTGCCGCTGAGCACGGCGGCGGCCGTAAGGTCGTTCGCCTTTATGCCCTCCTCCACCGGGGCGGGAAGCGGACCGCTGTTGCCGATACACGTCGTGCAGCCGTATCCGACGAGGTCGAAGCCGAGCTCGTCGAGGTAGGGCGTGAGGCCGGCGGCGTCGAGGTAGTCCGTAACGACCCTCGACCCTGGGGCGAGGCTGGTCTTGACTGTCGGCTTTACGGTGAGCCCCTTCTCGACGGCCTTCTTGGCCACGAGCCCGGAACCCACCATGACGGATGGGTTCGAGGGGTTGGTGCAGCTCGTAATGGCCGCGATTACGACCGAGCCGTTTCCGAGCTCGGCCTCGGCCCCGTCCTCGAATTTGACGGTGACCTTCTTGTCGATGCCCTTTCCCTCGGGGTCGTTCGTTTTCTTTTTAAGCACGTTTTCGTACGATTCTTTAAGATCCTTGAGCGGGACCCTGTCCTGCGGGCGGCTCGGCCCCGCCATCGAAGGCTGGACTGTCGAGATGTCGAGCTCCAGGGTGTCCGTGTATACGGGGTCGGGCGTGTCGTCCGTCCTGAAGAGGCCCTGCTCTTTCGTGTAGGCCTCGACGAGATCGACGAGCTTTCTGTCCCTGCCAGTCGTTTTGAGGTACCTGAGCGTTTCTTCGTCGACGGGGAAGAATCCCATCGTCGCGCCGTATTCGGGGGCCATGTTCGCGATGGTCGCCTTGTCCGAGAGCGCGAGCTGCGAAAGCCCCGGGCCGTAGAACTCGACGAACTTCCCGACGACGCCCTTTTTTCTCAGCATCTCGGTGACCGTAAGCACGAGGTCCGTGGCCGTCACTCCCTCGGCGAGCTGGCCGTGGAGCTTGAACCCGACGACTTCGGGGACGAGCATGTAGAGCGGCTGGCCGAGCATGCAGGCCTCGGCCTCTATACCCCCGACGCCCCATCCGAGCACGCTGAGCCCGTTTATCATCGTCGTGTGCGAGTCCGTGCCTACGAGCGTGTCCGGGAACGCCAGCGTCTCGCCGCTAACGACCCGGGACCCGACGACGCTCGCCAGGCATTCGAGATTGACCTGGTGCACGATGCCTGTGCCGGGAGGGACGACCCTGAAGTTATCGAAGGCCTTCTGGGCCCACCTCAAAAACGCGTATCTCTCGCCGTTCCTCTCGTATTCGCGCTCGACGTTCAGCGTAAACGCCCTGTCGCTCGCAAAGAAATCGACCTGCACCGAGGGGTCGATGACGAGGTCCACGGGAACGATGGGGTTGATCTTGTCCGGGTCTCCTCCGAGCCCGTTCA
Source organism: Candidatus Dadabacteria bacterium (assembly GCA_020849425.1). Classification (GTDB taxonomy): domain Bacteria; phylum Desulfobacterota_D; class UBA1144; order Nemesobacterales; family UBA2774; genus JADLGH01. Next base: position 22,915 of record JADLGH010000070.1, on the reverse strand, counting down.
CCACCGTCCTCATGGCCGCGAGGTCGACGACGCAGGGCACTCCCGTAAAGTCCTGCAGGATGACGCGCGCGGGGCAGTAGGGTATCTCCTCGGCGGATTCGCTGTTCGGGTTCCACGACGCGAGCGCCTTTAGGTGCCCGTCGTGTATGACGGCGCCGTCGTAGTTCCTGGCGACGTTCTCGAGGAGTATCTTTATAGACACGGGGAGGCGCGAAATATCCACCCCCAGGCGAGCCTCGATGGCCTTTAAGGAATAGTATTTTACGTCACCCGAGCTGGTTTTAAGCGTAGAAACCGCTTTCAGATCATCTCTTATTTCACTCATACAAATTCTCCTTAGCTGATGGTTAAAAGGAAGGTTCTCTCCCCAATCATTGTACAGTTGAATGGGGACAAATCAAGCATGCGGGCCGCATTGAGTGAGCCCCCGGGGGGCGGTAGCGGCCCGTGATTTCAATCAATTTTCCTGAATATAAGCGAGGCGTTGGTTCCGCCGAACCCGAACGAATTACTCAGGACCGTCCTTATCGAGGCCTCCCGCGCCTCGTTGGGGACGTAGTCGAGATCGCATTCCGGGTCGGGGAATTCGTAGTTTATAGTAGGCGGAAGTATGCCGTTTTCGATCGCAAGCACGCTGAACGCCGCCTCGACGGCCCCCGCAGCGCCCAGGAGATGCCCGGTCATCGACTTCGTCGAGCTCACGGGTACCTTGTACGCCCTTTCGCCGAAGACGGCTTTAATCGCGTTAGTCTCGTTGGAGTCGTTGAGCGGCGTCGACGTGCCGTGGGCGTTTATGTAATCGATCTCGTCCGTGTTCACCCCGCCGTCGTGGAGGGCGGCCTTCATGCACCTCTCCGGCCCGTCGAGAGACGGCGCCGTTATGTGGCTAGCGTCGCTGCTCATGCCGTAGCCGACTATCTCGGCGTAAATGCGGGCCCCCCTCTTCTTCGCGGATTCGAGCTCTTCCAGTATGAGCATCCCGGCCCCCTCGCCTATGATGAAGCCGTCGCGCTCCCTGTCGAACGGGCGCGAGGCCCTCGAAGGCTCGTCGTTACGCGTCGAGAGCGCCCTCATGGCGTTAAACCCGGCGAAGGTGAGCGGTATCACGGGGGCTTCGGTGCCGCCCGCGAACATGGCGTCCGCCTCGCCGTTACGTATCGCCTGGGCCGCGTAGCCTATGGCGTGAGCGCTCGCGGCGCAGGCCGTGGTCGTACAGCAGTTGGGCCCCCGGGCGTTAAAGAATATGGATACGTATCCGGCGGCCATGTTGTTGATGATGTTGGTTATGAAAAAGGGCGAAAGGCGTCCCGGCCCCTTTTCGTGCATCGTGAGGACGGTGTTGACGTACGTTTCCATGCCGCCGATGCCCGATCCGATTATCGTGCCCATCCTGGGCGAGAGCTCCTCGGTGATCTCGAGCCCGGAGTTCTCGAGGGCGAACTTCGCCGCCGTGACCGCGTACTGTATGAAAGTATCGGTCTTTCTCGCCTCCTTGGCGTTCATGTAGAGCTCGGGATCGAAGCCGTTTATCTCGGCCGCTATCTGCGTCTTGTGCTCGGTCGGATCGAACTTCGTGACCCTGCGCACACCCGAGCGCCCCTCGCAAACGGCCCGCCACGCGGCGTCGTTCCCTATGCCGACGGGGGTCACAAGGCCTATGCCCGTAACCGCTACCCTTCTTCTCATTACTTTTTGCGCTCCAGTATAAAGTTTACCGCATCCTGAACCGTTATTATGGATTCCGCGTCCTCGTCGGATATCTCGAGGCCGAACTCATCCTCCATCGACATTATGAGCTCGACGAGATCGAGCGAGTCCGCTCCGAGATCCTCTATAAAAGAAGACTCCGGTGCGATTTCATCTTCGGTCTTTCCGAGCTGGCTTGCGACCATCTCCTTGACCTTGGCGAGTATTTCCTGTTCCTGAGCCATTTCAAATACCTCCTTTCGAGTTCGATTTTTATGTATAGATACCGCCGTTAACCCTTAACACCTCCCCCGTGATGTACGACGCTTCGTCGGACGCGAGGAACGACACTACACCCGCCACGTCCTCCGGTGAGCCGAACCTCTGGAGGGGAATTTTGTCTATGTACTGCTTTCTGATTTCGTCTGTAAGGTTTTGCGTGATGTCTGTTTCTATGAAGCCGGGGCTGACGGCGTTTACCGTTATCGCCCTCGACGCGAGCTCCCTGGCCGCGGCCTTGGTGAATCCGATTATCCCGGCCTTGGAGGCTGCGTAATTGGTCTGTCCCGAGTTCCCCATTTCGCCGACGACGGAAGTGAGGTTGATTATCCTTCCCTGCCTCTGTTTTATCATTATTCTCGCAACGGCCTTCGTGCAGTTGAATACGCCGTCGAGGTTGGTGGTCATGACGCTGTCCCAGTCCTCTTTTTTCATGCGGACTATGAGGGTGTCCTGCGTGATGCCGGCGTTATTGACGAGTATGTGTATACCACCGAGCTCGGTTACGATGTTTTCGATTTCTTCCTGTACGGTGTCGAAATCGGAGACGTCGAAACCGCTCACCCTGGCGCGCCCTCCCGCCTTCTCGATGGAGGAAACCACCTCCTCCGCCGCTTGGCGGTTTTTTGCGTAATTGACCACGACGTATGCGCCCTCCGCCGCGAGCCTTAGTGCTATCGCTCTCCCTATGCCCCTCGAGCCCCCGGTCACGAGCGCTACCTTTTGCTCATTTTCTGCCATTTTTGAGTGACTCCAGTTGTGCTGTATTTTCGATGTTGCCGATTTCCACGTTAGGGAGCGTTCTCTTGATAAGCCCCGAGAGGACGTTGCCCGGGCCGATCTCTATAAACCTCGTCGTCCCTTCCCTCCCGAGGGTTTCCACCGATTCGTACCATCTTACGGGGCTCGTTACCTGCCGTACGAGTATGTCCATCGTCTTCCCCGGGTCTTTATTGACCGCGGCGTCACAGTTTATCACAATCGGGACCGACATCGGAGAAAAATTTATTTCCGAGAGCGTTTCGGCGAGCCTCTCAGCGGCGGGCCTCATGAGCGGGCAGTGAAACGGCGCGCTCACGTCGAGCGGCACCACCCTCCTGGCCCCCTTCGACTTCGCCGCGTCGGCGGCCGCATCGACGGCTTCTTTGTTACCCGATATCACGATCTGCCCCGGGGCGTTCATATTGGCCGGGCTTACTATGAATCTGTCGCCCGACGCCTGCCTGCATATCTCTTCCACGTTCTCTATATCGAGGCCGAGGACGGCGGACATGGCGCCTACCCCTACCGGCACGGCTTCCTGCATGTACTCGCCCCTCTTTCGCACTACCCTCACGGCGTCCGCGAAATCCATCCCGCCGTTGGCCACGAGGGCCGAATACTCGCCGAGGCTGTGCCCGGCCACGAAGTCCGGCGTAAGGCCGGTCTCCCGCACGAGGACCCTCAGGCACGCGACGCTCGCCGTCAGAATAGCCGGCTGGGCGTTAGCCGTGAGCGAGAGCTCCTCCTGCGGCGATTCGAAGCACAGCGTCGCCATGTCGATGCCGAGCGCTTCTCCCGCCTCGTCGAAGGCCTCCCTTGCGGCGCTGAAGCCGTCGTATAGCTCCTTGCACATGCCCGCGTACTGGGAGCCCTGTCCGGGGAACACGAATGCAATCATGTAAACCTTATTCCTTTACGGCCGCCGCCGTTCAGGACTGGATCTCTTCCTGCTTTTCTTTTATGAACGTCCTGCCCTTGTGGAAGCCACAGCTCGGACACGCCCTGTGCGGCGGCTTGTGCTCGCCGCAGTTCCGGCATACGGATACGCCGGGAGCCGCTATCTTGTAGTGGGTTCTGTTCTTTCTGGATCTGGACTTGGAGTGTTTTCTTTTCGGCAGTCCCATAATCTATATCTCCCTTACCTTCTCAAAGTTTAAATTTTTCGAGCCCCTCGAACCTCGGGTCTTTCCACTTCTTGCTGCACTCGCACGTCTCGCGGTTGAGGTTCGTGCCGCATTCGGGGCAAAGCCCCCTGCAGTCGTCCCGGCATATCACCTTCACCGGGAGCGATACGGCTATAAGCTCCCTGAGATAATCCCCGAGATCGACGTCCTCTCCCCTGTACGTTTCGTGTTCGAGATCGTCGTCGTCTTCCACCTTTTCGGACGGCGAAAGTATAAGCCTAATCTCCGGGCTTATGTCAAGCCTTACAGGCTCGAGACAAAGCGCGCAGGGGGCCTCTATCGTAAAAGAGACGTTGCCCAGGACGGACACTTCCCTCAGCACCTTCGTCAGCTCGATATCGACGTCTATACCGGAGACGAGCCTCATTTCTTCGTCGCCCGACCAGAGCTCGGGGATATTGTTCAGCCACCGAGGGTCCCTGTGTGTTTCAATGTGTAGACCCTCGTCCCCAATATCCGATACCCTGATTTTCATTGCCCGAACTCGCCGAAGAAAACTACCTCGAATTTAACGGAACTAAATAATAATACAAGATAATCCATTTGCAAGTTAAGGATGACCGGGGGGTCAGACGAGGTGGCAGGCGACCATGTGCCCGCCGCCCGCGTCGCGGAGCGCGGGCTCTTCCCGGCTGCACTTCTCGACGGCTATGGGGCAGCGGGGATGGAAGGCGCAGCCCCCGGGCGGATCGATCGGGCTCGGCACGTCGCCCTTTAAGACGGCCGCCTCTCTTTTGCGCGTGGGGTCGGCCACCGGGACGGAAGATATGAGGATTTTCGTGTACGGATGGAGGGGGTTTTCGTAAAGCTCCCTGCTCGCCGCAAGCTCGATTATCTTCCCGAGGTACATGACTGCAACCCTGTCGCTTATGTGCTTTACGACCCGGAGGTCGTGGGATATGAATAGATAAGTGAGGCCGAATCTTTCCTGCAGCTCTATGAAGAGGTTTATTATCTGCGCCTGAACGGAAACGTCGAGCGCCGATATCGGCTCGTCGCATACGATGAAGTCGGGCCGGAGCGCTATGGCCCGGGCGATGGCTATCCTCTGCCTCTGCCCGCCCGAGAACTCGTGCGGATAGCGCGCGAGGGCGTCTTCCCTGAGGCCGACCGTCCGCATCGTTTCCCTTACGGCCTCCCTCCTCTCCGCGTTCGAGGAGACGCCGTGTATGACGAGCCCCTCGGACACGATGTCCTCGACCTTCATCCTGGGATTGAGCGAGCCGTACGGGTCCTGGAACACGATCTGCATACGCTTCCTCACGGGGCGCATGCCCGAGGTCGAAAGGTTCGTGATGTCCCTCTCCTCGAAGATTATCTCGCCGCCGGTCGGCTCGTGGAGCTTTATTATAGTTTTCCCGAGCGTGGTCTTGCCGCAGCCGCTCTCGCCGACGAGCCCTACGGTCTCGCCGCGGCCTATCGCGAGATCGATTCCGTCGACGGCCTTCACGTAGTTCGACACGCGCGAGAGTATCCCCGAGGTTATGGGGAAATATTTTTTGAGACCGTTTATCCTGAGCAGTTCTTTCATACGCCTGTCATACCTTGAGCTCGACGTCGTCCGCCCGCCAGCATGCCGATAGATGCCCCGGGGCGTGCTCGGCGAGGGGCGGCTCTTCCGCCCTGCACTTGTCTATGACGAGCGGGCAGCGGTCCTGGAACCTGCATCCCGGCGGGAAGTCGCCCGGGCTCGGCACGACGCCCGGAATCGCGTCCAGCTTCTCTTTACTGTCCCTTAAGTCGGGGATCGAATGCAGGAGCCCGACGGTGTAGGGGTGCTTCGGGTCGGCGAAGAGGTCTTTCGTCGCGGCGTCCTCGACGACCTTGCCCGCGTACATGACGTACACCTTGTGAGCCACCTCGGCGACTATGCCTAGGTCGTGCGTAATCAGGAGCACGGCCATTCCCATCTTCACGCGGAGGTCGTCTATGAGCTCGAGTATCCCCGCCTGTATCGTCACGTCGAGCGCGGTCGTCGGCTCGTCCGCGATGAGCACCTCGGGACTGCACGCGAGCGCCATCGCTATCATCACCCTCTGCGACATCCCGCCGCTCATCTCGTGGGGGTAGTTCTTCATGCGCCTCTCGGGGGCCGGGATGCCGACGAGCTTAAGGAGCTCTACGACCCTCTGCCTCTCCTCCCGCTTCGAGATTTTAAGATGCGTCCTGAGCGCCTCGCCTATCTGGTCGCCGACCGTGAAAACGGGGTTGAGCGAGCTTATCGGCTCCTGGAATATCATGGATATCCTGTTCCCGCGGACGGCGCGCATGTCCCTCTCGCTATATTCTAGGAGGTTCCCGTCGTCGAATATAACCTCGCCCGAGTCTATGCTGCCTGGGGGCTCGGGGATGAGACGCATGACCGAGAGCGCCGTCACGGTCTTCCCGCAGCCGCTCTCCCCGACGACGCCTATGATCTTCCCCTTCGGCACTGTCAGCGAAACGCCGCTTACGACCTCGAGCTTTTTACCCCTGGCCGAGAATGAAATCCTCAAATCCCTTATTTCGAGCGCACTGTCCATTTATATGTCTTCTCGTATGTCTCGTTTCGTTTATACCTTCGTTTTGATCTACATGTCAGCCGTCTCCGGTGAATTTCGGATCGACCGCGTTACGGAATCCTTCGCCCACGAGGTTAAAAGCCGTCACAGTTAAAAATATAGCCGCGCCGGGGAATAGGACAAGCCACCATGCGAAATCCACGTACCTCTGGGACTGCGAGAGTATGTCGCCCCAGCTAGGGTCGGGGGGCGGCACGCCGAACCCTAAAAAGCTGAGCGCCGATTCGACCAGTATCGCGCCCGCGATTCCGAACGTGCAGTCGACCAGCACGGGGGCGAGCGCGTTCGGGAGCATGTGCTTCGTCATCACACGGGCGTCGTTCCCGCCGAGGGCTATGGCGGCGTCCACGTACCCGTACTTCCGGAGCCGGAGGAACTCGCCCCTTATCAGCCTCGCTACGCCCGTCCAGCTCGTGACGCCTATCACTATCATGATGTTGTATATGCTCGGGTCCCTGAAGGCGAGGATCGTCAGTATCAGGAAGAAAACCGGGAACGTCATCATCACCTCGAAAAGCCGCGAGACGATGAAGTCCGTCTTCCCGCCGTAATACCCCGCTATGCCGCCCAGTATGATTCCGATGATCGCCGATATGCCGACGGCTATGAATCCGATGGAGAGCGATATGCGGGCCCCGTGTATCAGTCGCGAGAGAACGTCCCTGCCGCGGTCGTCCGTGCCGAAATAGTGCTCGGACGACGGCGGGACCAGGATCGACAGGAGGTCGTTCTCCGTCGGGCTGTACCTGACGGGCGGGAACACTGCGAAGTCCCCCCCGGGGAGCTCCTTCACGAGGTCCTTGAAATCCGTCTGGAAAAATTCGGGGTACTGGAAGAGGACCGGGAAGTAATATTCACCCTCGTATTTGAGAACTATCGGCCTGCTGCCTGCCAGGAAGTCCTGGAAGACCGCGATGCCGAAGAGAACGACGATGACGACGAGAGCGCCCAGCGCGAACCTGTCGCGCTTGAACTTCTCCCAGACGCTCCCCCAGAATCCGGGGCTCTTCGGCTCGCTCAACGCCTGCCTCCGAAGCTTATCCTCGGGTCGATGAGGACGTAGACGATGTCGGAAAACAGTATCCCGAGAAGGGTGAGGAAGGCAGATATCGTGGCGATGGCCATTATCATTGGGTAGTCCCTCGCGAGGACGGACTCGAACCCGAGCTGACCTATGCCGGGTATGGAGAATATCGTCTCGATTATGACGCTCCCTCCTATCATCGCGGGCAGTATCCCGGCGAGTATCGTGATTATGGGGATGAGGGCGTTACGGAGGGCGTGCCGGAGAATCACCTTCGACGGGGGAAGGCCCTTCGCCGTCGCGGTCCTCACGAAATCCTCCCTCAGCACTTCGAGGAGGCTCCCCTTCTGGAACCTCGAAAGATAGGCGAAGCTCCCGTACGTGAGACAGAACACGGGGAGAACGATGTGCCAGAGGAAGTCGAGGGCCTTTTTATAAAACGGGTAGGTCTCGGCCCCCGGCGACAGTATCCCGTAAACGGGGAAGACGTTCCAGTATTCCCCTCCCCCGAGAAAGAATATCAGTATCATGGCCATCCAGAAGCTCGGTATCGAATACAATATGAAGAGGAAGAACGTGCTCGACCTCTCCATGAACGATCCCGTCCTGACGGCGGAATACACCCCCAGGGGAATGGCTATAAGGTATATAATAAATATGGATAATATATTGAGGGTTATTGTAATGGGCAGGCGCTCGGCTATCTTGTCGATGACGGGCCTGTGGTCCTTGTAGGACCTCCCGAAGTCGAGCGTCACTATCTGCTTGAGCCATATCCCGTACCGCTCGTATATGGGCTTGTCGAGCCCGTAGAGCTTCTTCGTTTCCTCGACTATCTGCTGCGTTATCGCTTCCGATTTTATCCCCTCGTCGAGCTGGAGCTTCCTTTCGACGGGGTTTCCGGGCGCGAGCTGGATTATAAAGAACGTAATGATGGTGATACCCAGCATAGTGGGTATAAGAAGGAAGAGCCGCTTTATTAAATAATCTCTCATGTCCGGGTCAAAGGGAATTGTATGCGTTTAAACCGTACTGCTTCGACATACAGAATACAATTATACTTATTCCCGGCCCGGCGGATATAGGGTTTTCGAGATTCCGCCCCGTGCTGCGGGCTCGCGGCGCGCGCGCCTGTAACCCGCCCGCACCTCTACAGTCCGCCCGCACAACTCTATAGTCCGCCTCATCCCCCCGCCGCAAACCGCGCGGGACTGAGGCTCGGCGGCTATTCCTTGTATCTCTGGAGCGGGAGCGGCACGTACCATTCGGTGGGCTCTATGCCGAGGGGGTAGACCGTTACGTTCTCAAACCGCTTGTTCACGGCCACTGTGGCCTTCCGGCAGAAGAGAAACGTGTAGGGCTGCTCCTCGTGTATGATCTCCGAGAACCGCCTGTAGAGCTTGATGCGCTTGTCCCTGTCGAATTCCTTACGGGCCGTTTCGATCAGCCTGTCCGCTTCGGCGTTCTTGAACCCTATGAAGTTCGAGCCCGATTCGGCCTGCGTCGAGCTCCATATCTGGTAGGGGTCGGATTCGATGCCCATCGACCACGCGAGCGTCACGGCGTCGAAGTTCCTCTCGTTGAGCCTCGTCGTGAAGACAGCCCATTCCGTCTTCCTGATGGTCATGTCGATACCCATCCCGTCGAGCTCTTCCTTGAGGATCGTCGCTATCTTCTCGCCCGTCTCCGAGCCTCCCGGTATCAGGAACTCGAACGAGAACTTAACGCCGTCCTTGTCCCTTATGCCGTCGCCGTCGTGGTCCAGCCACCCGGCCTCTTCGAGGAGCTTCCTCGCCGCCGCCGGGTCGTAGGGTATGGGCTCGATGGATTTATCGTACTCGGGGCTGTTTATGTAGAAGGGGTTCGTCACGATGGCCCCGAGGCCGTACATGACCTTGTCCAGTATGAGCTCCCTGTTAACGAGATGGGCCAGCGCCGTTCTCACGCGCTTGTCGGCGAAATAGGGCCTTCTCGAGTTCCATCCTATATAGCTGTAGTTGGGCGTGAAGTAGCTGAACTTGTCGAAGTGCTTTTCGAAGTCGGGCGAGCCGGTCTGCTTCTCCCACTGGATGGGGGACAGGCTCGCGACGTCGAGCTCCTGGCGCTTAAGCACCTGGAGCGCCACGGAAGAGTCGGTGATGATCCTGAAGACTATCCTGTTGATGTGGGGCTTCTCGCCCCAGTAATCGGGGTTCTTTTCGAGGACGACTTCCCTCCCGGTCGTCCACTTCACGAACTTGAACGGGCCCGTTCCGACGGGGCTCCTGCCGGCGGGGTTGGTGTTGAAGTCCCCTTTCTCGAATATGTGCTTCGGGACTATCGGCATCCCCCCGCAGAATTCGAGCGCGAGGAAATAGGGCCTCGCGTACGTGAACTTCACCGTGTAGTCGTCTATCGCCTCGACGTCCCTTATCTCCTGGTAGTAGCTCCTTAACTGCGGCGCGTCCACCTTGGGGTTCATTATTGTCTTGTACGAGAACACCACGTCCGCCGACGTGAAAGGAGTCCCGTCGTGCCACTTTATGCCTTCCCTTATCTTGAACGTATACGTGAGCTTGTCCTCGGATATCTCCCACGACTCCGCAAGGAGGGGCTTTAACTCGAGCGTCTCGTTGTCGCGCTCGATGAGGGTTTCGTATACGTTGCCGCCGTTGATAACCCCTTCGTAAGCGTCCGTCGCGACGATCGGGTTCAGCGTCCCGGGCTCGGCGCCGAGGTGATAAATGAGCCAGTCCCCATCCACGGGCTCGCCCGCACCGGGGCTCTCCCGGGTGGCGGCGTCTTCGTTCGTTGCGGTCTCGTTCTCTTCGCCGCCCGACTTGCACGAAACGGCCGCGAGCAGGAGTATCGAAATAAGGGCTGCGTAAAGGGGTGCTGTTCTCAAGGCTGTTCTCCTTGTCCGGTTTCTCTTATGCGCTTAGTCGGACAGCTTCTTCAAGAGCGGCGTAATCAGGTCGAGCGGGAGCGGGAACACTATCGTCGAGCTCTTCTCGGACGCCATCTCGGACATCGTCTGGAGGTACCTCAATTGAAGAGCCATCGGGTTCTTCGACAGTATGTCGGACGCCTCCGACAGCTTCGCCGCCGCCTGGTATTCGCCCTCGGCCGCGATGACCTTCGCCCGCCTTTCCCTCTCGGCCTCGGCCTGCCTCGCCATGGCGCGCTGCATCTCCTGCGGGAGGTCCACGTACTTCACCTCCACGAGCGTAACCTTTATCCCCCAGGGGTCGGTCTGCTTGTCGAGGACCTCCTGGAGCTTTATGTTGAGCGTCTCCCTTTCGGCAAGGAGCTGGTCGAGCTCCACCTGACCGAGTATGCTACGGAGCGTAGTCTGCGCGAGCTGCGACGTCGCGTAGAGATAATTCTCGACCTGTATGACGGCCTTTACCGGATCGACGACGCGGAAATAAACGACGGCGTTCACCTTAACCGAAACGTTGTCCTTCGTGATGATGTCCTGCGGCGGGACGTCCATGGTGATAATCCTGAGGCTTATCTTTATCATCTTGTCCACCATCGGGATTATCCACTTAAAGCCGGGGCCTTTCGGGGCGACGATCCTCCCGAGCCTGAACACGACCCCCCTTTCGTACTCGTTGAGGATCCTGACGCCGGATAGAATGAGTATCGCGATTATCACTACGAATATTACGACCGGTGAAAACATGTGCGGGCCTCCTGTGAAAATTTGATCAAGCCTTTCTGACCTTGAGCCTAAAGCCTTCGAGGGCTTCCTCGACCCTTACCCTCTCGCCCTTCCCTATGGGCTCGTCGCTGACGGCGTCCCAGTACTCTCCGTTTATATACACCTTACCCGATGCGTGTATGTCGGATACGGCGTCGCCCGCCTCGCCCGTGAGGCCTTCCATCCCCAGGCGCGGCGCGAGCCTTTGCGCCTTTATCAAATAAAATATAACGTATGCGAAGAATGCGCCGAATGCGAGCGTCGATGCTATGACGACGTCGAATCCCACGCGGACGTCGGACTCCGGAGTGTCGAAAAGAAGGAGCGCTCCGAGCGCGAAGCTGACGAGCCCACCCACGGCGAGGAGCCCGTATCCCGTGACGTACACCTCGGCGATGAAGAGCGCTATACCCACGGCGAGGAGCGCTATGCCGGCGTAATTGAACGGCAGCACCTGGAACGATACGAACCCCATCAGCAGGCACACCACGCCGGCCACGCCCGGGAATATAAGCCCCGGGTTATAGAATTCGAGCAGCAGCCCGAGCGAGCCCAGGGATAGCAGAAGGAACGCTATATCGGGCGTGCTGATGATGTCTATGAATTTCTGCTTGGCCGTCATGCCCACGTTCCTTACGGGGGCGTCCTTCGTAAGGAGCGTCCTCTCGCCGTCCGAAACCCTGACCTTCCATCCGTTTATCGACGCGAGCAGCGCCGGCAGGTCGGGCTCGATGATGTCTATGACGTTCAGCTCGAGGGCCTCGCTCGACGTTATGGAGTCGCTCTTCCTTACGGCCTCCTCGGCCCACTCGACGTTCCGCCCCCTTTCCTCGGCTATGCTCTCTATGAAAGACGAGGCGTAATTCTCGAGCTTCTCTCCCATTATGCCGTCGTTCGATTTATCTCCGGAAGAAGGCTCCTTTTCGCCGCCGGGCTTCTTGTCGTCCTCCGCCGGCTTCTCCCCGGGGCTTTCCTTCTTTTCCTCGCCCCCTCCGGGCCCGAGGGATACGGGGTGCGCCGCGCCTATGCTGGTTCCGGGGGCCATGGCGGCTATGTTCGCCGAAAGGGTTATGAAGACCCCTGCCGACGTCGCCGACGCGCCCCTGGGCGAAACGTACACGACTACCGGCACGGGGGAGTTCAATATCAGCTTTACGATTTCTTTAGTTGATGTCAGAAGGCCGCCCGGCGTATCGAGGAGTATGACGAGGGCCTCCGCCGAGCTCGCCTCGGCCGTATCCAGTCCCGTCCTTATGTAATCGAGCGTGGCCGGGTTTATCGTCCCGTTTATCTCGAGGACTATCACCTCTCCGGGCGTACGGCTTTCGGCGGGTGTGTATTCGTCCCTCTCCGGAGGCGGACCCTGGGTGAGCGCCCTCCCGGCGAAAAAAACGAAAAAAGAAAGGATTATAAGCGACAGCGATACTGTTCTCGTCATGGTAAAGGAGTAGAGACAAGTTTAGCCACAGTACCCGTCAATCGCAAGGAAAGCCTCTTTCCCGAATGCGCCCGCAGGCGCGTTTCCTCCGCTTGAATTTCCCGGGCCCCCGATTATAATTTCCCGCATGGCAAAACGTATCAAGTACACTGAAAAAGAGCTTAAAGGGCCCGACAAGTTCGTTTCAACGGTCGTTTCGGGCTTCGAATATTTCGCCGACCATTCGAAAAAAATAGTGATCGGGGTCGTTATTATCATCGCCCTGATCGTCATCGGATACATAGCCGCCGGGATGTCGGGCAAGAAGGGCGACATAGCCGGTGAGAGGTTCTCCGCAGCCGTCGCGCAGTACAACTCCGGGGCGAGCGAAGAAGCCCTTTCGGAGTTCGCCGCCATAAGGGACGAATACCCGAACACCCCGGCTGCGTCCCTCGCCGCCTATTACTCCGGGCTGATACAGTACGAGAGCGGGAATTACGACGAAGCCGTCGCGATGCTGGACACGTACACGAATTCCGGGAACGCCGAGCGTCTTCTGGTCCAGGCCGCCGTTTTAAAGAAAGGCATAGCCCGCTACAGGCAGGGAAGATGGCAGGAGGCCATAGACTACTTCGAGATCATAAACAACGACCCGTCGAGTCCGTACGGTTCCCAATCGAGGCTCCAGACCGCCCTCTCCTACGAGGAAATGGGGCAGCATGAAAAAGCCGGGGAGATTTACCGGAACCTCTACGGCACGGGATTCATTCCCCAGCCCGGTATCTCCGCCGTGAGCACGAACCCCGCTCCCGCGGAATAGCCCGTTCCTGTATTATCGATATCTGAAATGAAGGGAGAGGGCCCTCCCTCTGGGATTACTGCGCTTCCCTGAGGAGCTTCGAGGATATCCATCCTTCGCCGCCGCCCGGCACTGAGACCTTTATCCACCGTCCCCGTACCTCGCCGGTAGAGGCGAGGGTCTCCCCTCCCCTGGCTTCGGTCACGACGTCGTATCCCATCCCCGGCCCGCTCCTGATGTTGGCGCCGGGCCCTGTCACCGTGTACACGGCCGCCGCGCCCGTGATAGCAGATGCGGCGGATGCGGCGGAAGGCGTTTCCCCGGGCGTGGTTCCCGTGGCGGTCCCCGCGGGCTGCGCTGCGCCGCCCGCTTCGGCGGCCGTCCCGGGCTGCGCTTTTTCCGGCGCGGGTGAGGACGGGGCCTTTACCCCGGGCGCGGCCTCGGCTTGGGTTTCCTCGTCGGCGGCAGGTGCGGCGGGCCCGGGTGCGGTCATCGGCGCTTTGGGCTGCCCTGCAGTGACGGCCGCCCTCCCCTCTTCGGCCGCAGGCTCGGCCGGCGCAGGCGCCTGTACGGGCGCTCCGGCAGGGGCCTCTGCCTTCTTCCCGTTCGTGTAGTCCTGTATGCCCCACGTTCTCATGAGGGCGTCGTAGAAGATGACGCCCAGTATAAGCCCCATGAAAAGAAGCACCGCGTTCATAACGTAGGGGCTCTTGAACCCGGCCTGTGCGGCATGTCCCGACGGCTTAGCCGCCTTCACCTCTTTTTTTTCGGGGGCCTTCGTTTCCGGCTCTTCGGGCTTCTTTTCGGCCGGTATGACGGTCGTAATGTTGTCTACAGTAGGGTCGGGGCCTATGTAATCGACCCTCGGCACGAACGCCGGCTCGGGGGCTTTCTCCTCGGGGGCGGGGGGGGGTGTGAACGCTTCTCCGGCGTCGGGCCCGGGTTCGGGCGCTTTTGCGGTCCGCGCTTCGGACAGGACGCCCAGGAGCTCCCTTTCGAGATCCCTCAGCCGCGTGTCGAGGTCGGTCTGCGATGCGCCGAGCTCGATATTATATACCGAGTAGACCGTATCGAGCTTTCCGAGATACTCGGCTTTCAGCTTTTCGAGGTCGGAGCCTATCTCGTCGAGATAGTTTCCGATGTCTTCCGTTATGCCGGAAATGTAATCGGGCACGGGCGGCCTTTCGGCGGGGGCCGTGAACGGGTCGCCCGGCGCGGCTCCCGTTTCACTGTCCCGGGCCAGCTTCGCCTTGAGATCGCCAAGCCGTATCCTGTGCCCGGCGGTGAAGGCTTCCATTCCCGCGGCCTGTGTGCGGAAAAGCTCTTTCGACTGGGAAATGAGGTTGAGTGTTTTAATAAGCCGGAGGAGCTCCAGCTCAAAGTTCGCAGAAATCCTTCTGACGCTCTCCTGAGCGGTATCGTTTTCCATATCCCTTTCTCCAGGCCCGGAGGACCCGTAACAATTATATTACATCCGGGTAAGAAATAAAGGAGGAAAAACGGAGAAACGTACGCATCGACCGGGGGTGCGTGCGGATTGCGCGGCGCATACGCGGAGGGTTCAGCAGGGTTTCATTCTGGACTTTAAAAGGTTCTTCAGCCGCTCTCTCACCTCGGGCGTGACGAATGTCTGCTCCTTCATCTTCCCCGAAAGGTCGAGCATGCGCCTGTATGTATCGACGAACGTCTTACACTCCGGACACTCCCCCATGTGTTTTTCGAGCTCCCGGAGCGTCTTCAGGTCGAGCTCGTTGTCTATGTAATCCATGATGTTCTCTACCACATCCCTGCATATGACCATGTCTGTAGCAATCTCCTCTAGCTGCCTGCCTGTAACAGTTAGATGAAATAAAAGGCTCCGGGACTCGGATAACCTTATATCCGGGAATTTTATTATATATCCGGGGCTCCCCTTTTTAAAGGCTTGCCCCGTTTTTACGGGCCCTGACGCAGCCGGTTCAAAATAAAACCCGATACTGCTATAATTTCCGAGTACACTTTACCTGAAGCGGTGATGGGGCTTTCCGCCCGGGTATGTAGATTGCCGGGGCGCGATTCCCGCCGCGCCCCGCCCCCCGGAAGCCGCTCCCAGGCCGCCAAAACCTGTCCGGAGGGATTTTATCCATGCAAGCGAAACCCCGTACGATCGGCGAGCTCAAGGCGAGTGAATACAGGGTACTTTCCGTGAAGGACGAGATGCGGAAGAATCTCATCTTAAAGCTCCGGAGCGGGGAAGAGCCTTTTTCCGGCATACTCGGATACGAGGAAACGGTCTTGCCGCAGGTCGAAACGGCGGTGCTCGCCGGGCACGACCTCATCTTTATCGGCGAGCGCGGCCAGGCCAAATCGAGGCTCATACGGGCGCTCGTGAATCTCCTCGACGATGAGGTCCCGGTCGTCAAGGGCGGCGAGCTCAACGACAGCCCGTACGACCCGGTATCACGCTCCAGCCGCGACCTCGTTCTTAAGCACGGCGACGACACCGAGATCGAATGGATATTGCGCGACTCGCGCTACAGCGAAAAGCTCGCCACTCCCGACGTTTCGGTGGCCGACCTCATCGGCGAGGTCGATCCGATAAAGGTCGCCGAGGGGCGCTACCTCTCGGACGAGCTCACTATACACTTCGGCCTCATCCCGCGCACGAACCGCGGCATATTCGCCATCAACGAGCTCCCGGACCTGGCCGAGAAGGTGCAGGTAGGTCTCTTCAACGTCATGGAGGAAAAGGACATCCAGATTAAGGGCTACAAGATCCGGCTTCCGCTCGACATCTGCATCGTCGCTACGGCCAACCCCGAGGACTACACCAACAGGGGCCGCATAATCACGCCGCTCAAGGACAGGTTCCAGGCCCAGATAGCCACCCACTACCCGAAATCGAGGGACGTCGAAATCTCGATAATGGAGCAGGAGGCCGACGTCCCCGAGATAGACGGCTGCACTTACAGCGTCCCCCCGTTCATTAAAGAAATAGTAGCCGAGATATCGTTCCAGGCGCGCACCTCGCCCGACATCAACCAGCGCGCGGGCGTCAGCGTGAGGACGACCATCGCCAACTACGAGAGCGTGATAGCAGCCTCGGGCAAGCGCGCGATAAGGCTCGGCGAAAGGGTCGTCTCCCCCAGGATTACGGACTTCCCGTCGATGATTCCGTCCACTACCGGCAAGATCGAGCTCGAATACCTGGGCGAGGACGTCTCCGAGGCGGGCGTCGTGGACAAGCTCATAAAGCGCGCCGTCAAGACGGTCTTCGATTCCTATTTCCCCTCGCTCGACGTCATGGCCGACCTCGTAAAGAGCTTCGAAAAGGGCTATGTCGAGGTGGCCGATTACATGCACTCCGAGGAATACATGACCGGGCTCGGCGAGGTGCCGGGGCTCCGTAAATGCGTCGAGGTGCTCTGTGCGGGGGACTCGCCGGCCGAGATCGCGTCGGCCGTGGAATTCACGCTCGAAGGGCTCCATCTCAGCAACAAACTCAACAAGGAAAACGTCGGCGGGAAGATGGTATACAAATGACGCTCTACAGGTACAAACGCTGGGACGGCGCGCAGGAGGGGTTCGACGTCGGGACGGGCGACCTCTTCGACGGGCTGTCCGATTACCTCATGGAAGGATGGTCGCCCGACGAGGCGTACCAGTGGATACTGAAGCAGGGCATACGCGGCAAGGAATCGCGTATCATGGGGCTCGAAGATCTCCGCTCGCGCGTATCGTCCTACAGGCAGAGCCTCTACGATTCGGCGAGCCTTAAGAGCTCGCTCTCGGGCCTCCGGGACGAGCTCGCCGAAATAATAGAGAAGGAGCTCGAAAGCCTGAGGGCGAGGTTCCCCGGGGGCTCTCAAGAGCTGAGGCGAAGGGAAGAATTCTTAAAGGGCCTCGAGGGAAGGCTCAGCCTCGCCATCGAAGCCCTTTCGGGTTACGACTTTACAGACGCCGAGGCGAAGATGCGCTTCGACAGCCTCGCCGAAGTCCTCGAAGACATCAGGAAGGCCGAGAGGTTCGTCAAGCGTTACGGCGAGAGGTTTACGGGCGGGAACGAGGTCGATTTCGAAGGGCTACTCGATCTCATGGAACAGCTCGATCACCTGGAGCGCATGGAGAAGCTGCTTTCATCGGGGAGCCTCGACGACATAAGCCCGGACGACGTGAAGGATATACTGAACCCCGACGGAGTGAACTCGCTCGTGCTTCTGAAGGGTCTCAAATCCGAGCTCGAAAAATCGGGGCTCGTCGCGACGAGGGGCGAGCGGACGGAGCTCACCCCCAAGGGCATAAGGAAGCTCGGCGAGACGGCGCTCACCGACATATTCTCGTCACTCGACCGCAAAAAGCTCTCCGAGCACGAAACGGGGCAAAGGGGCACCGGCTCTGCCCGGCCCGAGGACACGAAGCAGTACGAGTTCGGCGACCCGTTCAATCTCGACATCGTGAACACCCTCAAGAAGTCCCTCGCCCGCGAGGCCGGGGGGAACGGGCTCAGGATAGAGCCCGGGGACTTCGAGGTCTACGACACCGAGTACCACACGCACGCGGCGACGGCTCTTCTGCTCGACCTCTCCTGGTCGATGAGCTTTCAGGGGCGGTTCCCCGCGGCCAAGAGGGTGGCGCTGGCGCTCGACCACCTCATACGCACGAACTACCCCCGCGACGAGCTGTATATAATCGGGTTCTCGACCGGCGCGCGGAGGCTCACTACCCCCGAGCTCGCCGTCACGGCCTGGGACTCGAACGACCCCTTCACCAACATCCAGGAGGCGCTTTCGGCGGCGGCCAAGCTGCTATCCAGGCAACGGAGCTCGAACCGCCAGATAATACTCATCACGGACGGCCAGCCGACGGCGTACTACATGGACGGCTACCTTCAGGTGGAGCTCCCTATGTTCTTCGGCGGCCTCTCGCCGAGGGCGACGTTCGAAACGCTCAAGGAGGTAAAGCGCGTCACGGGGATGGGGATCAAGATAAACACATTCATGCTCGATGACAGCGCGTCGCTCCGGCGGTTCGTCGAGGAGATGACGCGCATAAACAAGGGCCGTGCGTTCTTCACCACTCCCACCCAGCTCGGCAAGTATCTCCTCGTCGATTATCTCAAGAGAAAAAAGAAGGTGCTCTAGGGAGCGGCTTCGTGAGTGACGGTCCTCGCGGTCCCGCCCGGCGAAAGCGGCCCCACGACGGGTTTGACGTCCCCGCATTCGTAAGGCTTCGAGAGCGTGAAGACTTCGTCAAGGTGCGTGACGTACTCATGCCGCTTATGGTTCCTGACTCTCACAAGCACCTTGTCCGAGCCGCATACGAACGTCAGCACACGCGATTCGGATTCCTTCATGCCCGCCATCTCCGGGCGTATCGACGAGACGTGAATGAACACCGTCCCCCCGAGGCTCTCCTTCTTGGCCGTGGTGCTCAGCATGCCGTGCGGGATGTGGAGGTGGCCCGAGAACCAGAGATCGACCCTGTAATCCTTTAGCACCTGCCTGAACCTTCGCGAGCCGACGATGTTCCTCCCCTTCCAGGCGGAAAAAGATATCCCGCTCCCCTTGAGAGGCGCGTGCGTCACGACGACTATTATCTTGTCCTGGTTGTTAACTACGAGGTCCTTCCACCACTCGAACGTCTCGTCGCTTATCTCCGTCGATTTTCCCCTTTCGGAATCCGACATGAATATGAAGAGGATGTTCCCCTTGAGGACCGCGTAATCCGTCTCCTCCCGGAGCTTTTCCCTGAAGAGCTTCCCCTTGTCGGTCTTGAGGTCGTGGTTCCCGATTATCTCGTACCATTCCTCGACGTAAGAGCCGTTCCGCGTGTTTATGTACCAGTCGAAGGTCTCCTCCTCGGTGTCGTTCACGATGTCCCCGGCGACGATCGCGAAATCTATCCCCGGGACGTTCTCGTTCATGTCGCGTACAGCTTCTTCCCACGCCTTCCTGTGGCTCTTTTTCGTCGGCTGTATGTCGGCGAGCACCCACACCGTGAGCGTGTTTACCGGGTCGAACCAGTCGGCTTCGAGCATTTCCTTCCCGGAAGTATATCCGATGCGGCAGGACGACCCGAGGATGAGGATCGCCGCAATGAATGGCAGTAAGGCTCGCGTCATGACACTTAAAATATACGTCGGTTGCGTCATTCCCGGATGGGGACGGCGAGCGCTTCCTCTCCGTCGAGCCCCGTTATGGTCATCGGGACCTCGTCCCCGGTATCGAAGCCGCCCCCGGCGATGCGGACTGAAATGTAGTTGGGCGTCGTCCCTGTGTTGCCGGATTCGACGAGCACGGGGAGCGTTCTTCCTATGAACGTGGAGTAGAATTCCTTTTTCTTCCGGACGCCTATGGCGCGGAGGGCCCTGCTCCTCTCGCGGATGACGTCGGGCCTGACCTGTTCGGGCATGGCTGCAGCGGGGGTTTCCCTCCGGCGCGAGTACGGGAACACGTGGAAATATGTGAGCGCGGACTCGCCCGCCGTCTCGCAGGTGTTGGCGAATTCCTCGTCCGTCTCGCCCGGGAACCCGACCATTATGTCCGAGCCTATCGCCGCGTCGGGCATCGTTTCCCTTATGAGGTCCGTCATCCTGAGGAATCTTTCCGGGGCGTAGCGCCGGCGCATTCTCTTGAGTATGTTGGCGTCGCCGCTCTGAAGGGCGACGTGGAACTGCGGGCATATCGTCTCCGACGCCGCTATCTGCTCGACGAGGGCCTCGTCCATGTCGGCCGGGTCGAGCGACGTCAGCCTGACGCGCCCGACGACGCGGGCCTCGTCTATCCGCCGTATGAGCTCGGGGAATGTCGTCCCTATGTCGCGGCCGTAGCTCGCGATGTGAACACCCGTGAGGACGATTTCCCTGTAGCCCGCCTCTGCCAGCGTTCGCATCCGCTTTATTATCTCGTCTATCTCGAGGCTCCGCGAGCGTCCGCGCGCCCTCGGGATTATGCAGAACGTGCACGCATAGTTGCACCCGTCCTGCACCTTCAAAAACGCCCTCGTCCGCCCGGGGACGCGCTCTATGCCCGGCGTCTCGAAGCTCTTTTTCTTCTCCCTGAAGATGTCCGATATGAAGAGCCGGGGCTCTTCCTGCGCCCGCCCTTCCCTTATGGCTTTTAAGAGGGATGAAAACTTGTGCGAGTTCCCGATTACGTAATCCACGCCCTCGATCTCCCTTATCTCGTCCGGCGAGACCTGGGCGTAGCACCCGGTCACGATCACGACGCCGTCCGGGTTAGACCTCCGGGCGCGCGATATGCACCGCCTCGCCTCGGAGTCGGCCTTGTGGGTTACGGTGCACGTATCGATGACGTATATGTCCGCCTTTTCGGGGAAAGGGACGGTCTTATACCTGCTTTCCGGGAGCCTGTTCAGTATGGCCGCGGTGTCGTATTGATTGACCTTGCAGCCGAGCGTGACGACCGAGATGCTTTTCACTGCCGGACCACCTCTTTTATCCATCCCCCGCCGAGCACCCTGTCGTTCTTGTAGAAAACCACGGCCTGCCCCGGCGTGATGGCCCTCTGGGGCTCGCGGAATTCGACCGTGGCGTCCGTTTCCGAGCTCATGTGGACCTCCGCCGAGCTTTCCCGGTGCCTGTACCTGACCTTGGCTTTTACTTGAAATGTATCGTCTAAGTGGCCGTCATTAATCCATGTTATGTTCTCGGCGACTAGCTTTGTCCCGTAGAGCCTGTCCTGGCCGCCGACTACTATGCGGTTCTTGCCGGGCTCGATGCCCGTTACGTAAACAGGCTTCCCGACGGCAATGCCGAGGCCCCTTCTCTGCCCGATGGTGAAGGAGAATATGCCGTTATGCTTCCCGAGAACCTTGCCTTCGTCGTCTACTATCTCCCCCTCTTCGGGGACGAGACTCGCCTGCGCGGCAAGGTATTCGCGGTAGTCCCCGCCCGGGACGAAACACACACCGGTGCTGTCCGGCTTTTCGGCGGGTATGAGTCCGAGCCCGCGAGCTATGCCCCTCACCTCCTCCTTGGACAGGGAGCCCAGCGGGAACATGAGCCTCGAAAGCTCCCTCTGCGTGAGCGTGTAGAGGAAATAGGACTGGTCCTTCGATTCGTCCAGCGCCTTTTTGAGCGCGAGCTGTCCATCCTCCTCGACTATTCGCGCGTAGTGCCCGGTCGCGAGGCGCGCGGCCCCGAGCTCGAGCGCTTTCGTCATGAGGAGGTCGAATTTTACGTATTTATTGCACATGACGCACGGTATCGGCGTCTTCCCGGACTTGTACTTGTCGATATAATCCCCGAG
This sequence comes from Candidatus Dadabacteria bacterium, assembly GCA_020849425.1. Taxonomy (GTDB): domain Bacteria; phylum Desulfobacterota_D; class UBA1144; order Nemesobacterales; family UBA2774; genus JADLGH01. Next base: position 1,269 of record JADLGH010000070.1, on the reverse strand, counting down.
GACGTGCGTCTTGAACTGGTCGACGAAGTTCACGACGTAATGCGGGATGCCTATCTGTGCGGCGGCGCGCCTGGCGTCGATGACGTGGTCGAACGAGCAGCATCCGCCCTCGGCGTCCTTGTAGTCGAGGAGCTGCATGGTGACGCCGATAACGTCCCAGCCTTCTTTCTTGAGCAGCGCCGCCGTCGTCGTGCTGTCCACTCCGCCCGACATCGCCACTACTATTCTCTTGTCGTTCATGGTTATTAGAGAAATATTACCCAAACGATATCCGGCGGACAACGTCCGCTGGAATCCGGCGTAGCGGCGGCCCTGCCAATATCGACGAGCGCAGGTCCCTCTTGTCGATATCTCCGCCTATGCTACGTCGAGAAACACACATACGTGTGCACGCCACGCGTGCAGGAATTCGAAGTGACAGCGCCTTGCCATTACTACCAGCTGCGCTTCAGGTGGTTTTAGCAACTTCGGCGCTACGCCGAAAAAAGACACTACGTATCAGTCATTCCCAACGATTCCGAGCGAGCGAGGAATCACCACCCTTCTGTCATTCCCTAATGCTTGTATAGGGAATCCATTTCCACCAGCAATCCATCAAGAATTCCTTGACCATAATATTGCAAGCCGCTCGTGCGGCGCAGCAATACCCCTCCGGGCCGTCAAAATTCGCGTTAAGAAAATCGAGCGGATGAGCGTTAAAAATCCGACTTGGGGCTGTGGGCCGGTGGAGGATTTAGCAAAGGAACGATGATTTTTAGGCGGACTGTGTCCGCTGACATTCGAAGTAGCAGCGCTTTGCCATTGCCACCAGCCGCGCTTCACGTAATTTTAGCACCTCCTGTGCTATGCCGAAAAAGACACTACGTGTCCCCGGCCCGGCGGCTCGCAGCCGCACGCAATCGAAGTAGCTGCCTTCCGCTATCATCTCCAAACGCGCTCCCGCTGCATATGCCTCCGAATGTGATTCGCCGAGAAACACACTACGTGTGTGCTACTTTTGGTCAGTCAAAAGTAGAAAACCCCTTCTCCAGACCTACCAGCCACCACTGTACGTCCCCCGCAAGGACGCCAACCACACAGCCTCCATCAGCTTTCGCAGTTGCAGTTGATCCTTTACTTTTGCCTTTTCCGTTAAAGGGTTCGTAAAGGCAATGAACTCGAATTTGATTGAAGAGCACCCCTATACTCTCATCCCAATCCATCATATTGCAAGCCGCATGCGCGGCGCAGCAATACATTCCCGGGCCGTCAAAATTCGCGCACGCCTCG
>JADLGH010000069.1 GCA_020849425.1 Candidatus Dadabacteria bacterium | reverse complement strand
TCTTGTTCGCCTGCTCCAGCACCCTCACCGGTATCCTGATGACCCTCGTCTGGTCGAAGAGCGATCTCGTTATGCTCTGTATGATCCACCACGAAGCGTAGGTCGAAAACCTGTAGCCCTTGGACGGATCGAATTTCTCGACCGCTTTAATGAGCCCGATGTTCCCTTCCTGTATTATGTCCGCCAGCGGGAGTCCTCTCCCCATGTAGTTCTTCGCGATGCTTATCACGAGTCTCAGGTTCGATTTTATGAACTTGTCCTTGTTCTCTATTTCCTTGTTTCTGTACGCCCTGTAAAGGGCCGACATCCTGTTCAGCTTTACATCGAGAGGCATGTACCCCTTCGCTGCGGCCCTGGCCTTTCTTTCCCCCATGCTGCATTTGCAGACCCCGGAGTTTTCTTTCTTTAAGAGCTCCGCGGTAAGCGTGTTCACAACTTCCGAAAGCTTGTTTGCCCTTGCGTTATATTTCTTAATCTTTGTGGCTATGCGGACCTCTTGCGAGGCGGTCAGGAGGGACTCGGTGCCGACTTCCTTGAAGTAGGACTGAAGGAGCTGATAATCCTCGTCGGGGATTACCCTGTTCTTCCCGTTCATCTTGCCGCCCGACGTCCCGCTCATCAGGCCCTGATCGTACGACATCTCGTTTGCGTGCGACCTCGGTTTATCGAAGTCCTTCCCCGAGACGCTTCCAGCTACCGAACTGTCCAAAGATTCCTTAAGGCTCTGTCGACCCATTGCCGTATCCTCCAGTTTAGTCCTCCGAATTTTTTGACCCGTAAACCCCGTTAAACCCAAGCATGATATTAGCGATGCAATGTTTATGCCAGCAGCTATGTATTTATCCTAATCTACTCTTATCACTCATTTAAATCGTTATTCCATACCTGAAGTGTTCCTTAAATTGAGATAATTTCCATGACAAAAAATGTCATTCGAGGGGGGTTCTGCCATAATTTGAAAGCGAAAAATGTCCTCCCCCGGGACAAAAAATTACTCGGCGCTTCGGTAAACGACCCGCCACGTACCGATTCGCGGCCCCGTTTTGGCCTTCCCGTCGCCGCCCGTCAGGTGTGCGCAAGAAAATCCCGAGCCCCTCGCCCTCCTCGAATTCAGGTTGACAACCGGGTATATTGAAGGGAATATTAGCAATACCGATAAAACATGAATTCAGTTCTTTTATATCTGATTACAATCCGGACAAAGGACATCAACTAATGAAAATACTGGTTACAGGCGGAGCCGGCTTTATAGGCTCGTGGGTCGCCGACTCCTACATCGGCGGCGGACACGAAGTACTGATATTCGACGACCTCTCTTCGGGGAGGCTCGAGAACGTAAACCCCAAAGCGGAGTTTGTAAAAGGAGACGTGAGGGACAGGGATTTGATCGACAGCGTCATGGACGGCTTTCGGCCTGACGCCGTGAATCATCACGCGGCGCAGATAGACGTAAGGAAGTCCGTCGAGGACCCCGCGTTCGACGCCGAGGTGAATATAATCGGCTCGATCAACCTCCTCGAATCGTCCGTAAGGCACGGCGTAAAGAAGTTCGTATTCGCCTCCACGGGCGGGGCCATATACGGCGAGCCCGAGGACATCCCCGCCGACGAGAGCACTCCCCCGATGCCCATATCCGCGTACGGTACATCCAAGTACGCCGTCGAAAAATACATCGAATACTATAGCCACATCTACTCCCTCGATTACGTCGCGCTCAGATACGCGAACGTCTACGGGCCCAGGCAAAACCCCCACGGCGAGGCCGGGGTGGTCGCCATATTCTGCAGCCGCATACTCTCGGGAGGAACGTGCCTTATATTCGGCGACGGCGGCCAGACGAGGGACTACGTCTACGTAGGCGACGTCGCCCGGGCGAACGTCCTCGCGCTCGATTCGAAATCCGGTAGCTACAACATCGGCACAGGTGTCGAAACCTCCGTGAACGAGCTCGTAAGCGAGCTCGGGGTCGCCTCGGGCCAGGTATTCGGCACCGAATACGCCGACGCCCGTGCCGGAGAGGTACAAAGGATAAGCCTCGAAGCCGGGCTTGCCGAGGAGGTCCTCGGCTGGGAGCCGCGCGTTTTCCTCGACGAGGGGATAAGAAACACGTGGGAGTGGTTCAGGGCGTCCAATAACGGGTAACGGCCGCCTCTGTGTCCGCTGATTGCGTAACCCGGCTCATAGTGTATCCTTAACCCTTTCGGAGGAGCCCGACTTATGAAAAACAGGGAAGATTTTCTTTACGACGTACGCATAGTCAACAGGAACATCAGGGACGGGGCCGTGTCCAAAAAGGACTACGGCAAGTATCTCGACGGCCTCCCCGACGTCGAAGCCAACAGCGAGCCGCTCATCATCGAAGACGAGCCCGAAACGCTGAGCACGGTGTCCGCCGCCGCCGACACCGAAGAAGCAGCCGGCGAAGCCGAAGAGGAAGAAGAGTAATGAAGTGGGATTACAAAGTCATCACGATAGACCAGCTCTTTCACGGAAGCGAGGATCACGACATCGCGATATCCAAGGACGCGGCTGCCGCCCGGAGAAACAAACTGGGCCAGGGCGTCGAGGGCACCCTCAATCAAATGGGGGGAGAATCCTGGGAGTTCGTCACGATAGCCGGCGATTTCGCGATATTCAAAAGACCAAAAAACAAGGCCTGACGGCCGGGCCCGTCATTCCCATTCTATAGTGCTGGGCGGCTTGGTGGATATATCGTACACCACCCTGTTAACGCCCCTCACCTCGTTGATTATCCTGACGGAAACCTTTTCGAGAATGTCATACGGTATACGCGCCCAGCTCGCGGTCATGCCGTCGAGGCTCGTGACCGCCCTAAGGGCGACGACGCTTTCGTAGGTCCTCTCGTCCCCCATGACGCCTACGGTCTTTACGGGGACGAACACGGTGAACGCCTGCCATATGTCGTCGTAGATGCCGCTGCTCCTGAGCTCCGCGATAAATATCCTGTCCGCGTGGCGGAGTATCCTGAGCCTCTCCTCCGTTATCTCGCCCATTATCCTTATGGCGAGTCCCGGCCCGGGGAAGGGATGCCTGCCGAGTATCTCCGGCGGCACGCCGAGCTCGGCCCCTACGGCCCTCACCTCGTCCTTGAAAAGCTCCCGGAGCGGCTCGACGAGCCCGAGGCTCATCTTCTCCGGAAGGCCGCCCACGTTGTGGTGCGACTTTATCGTGGCCGACGGCCCCTTGACGCTGACGCTCTCTATGACGTCCGGATATAACGTCCCCTGCGCGAGGAATTCCGCCCCTTCTATCCGGGCCGCTTCCTCCTCGAAGACGTTCACGAACTCTTCCCCGATTATCTTTCTCTTCTTCTCGGGGTCGGTCACGCTTTCGAGTCTCTTAAGGAACCTCTCTCCCGCGTCCACGTGCGCGAGGTTAAGCCCCATGCCCCTGAAGGACGCCACTACCTCTTCGGCCTCCTTGTCCCTTAGGAGCCCCGTATCGACGAAGATGCAGTAAAGCTGATCCGGTATGGCGTGCTGTATTATCACGGCTGCAACTGCCGAATCGACGCCCCCCGAAAGCCCGCAGACGACCTTCGAGCCGCCTACCTTCTCTCTTATGTCCGAGATGGCCGTCTCGACGAAGGACCTCGGCGTCCAGGAGCCGCCGCATCCTGCGATGCCGATTACGAAGTTCGATAATATCTCTTTCCCGTATTCCGTGTGCGCCACTTCCGGGTGAAACTGCGTCCCCCAGATTCTTCTCTTCGCGTCCTTCATGGCCGCGGCGGGGGAATTGCCGCTGAGCGCGATTGATTTAAACCCCGGGGGCAATTCCAGCACGCGGTCGCCGTGAGACATCCAGACTCCGCTCTCTTCCGGCACATTACCGAAGAGGTCGTCCCCGTCCGTCACTTCCAGCGTCGCCGGGCCGTATTCCCTTTCCTCCGAGCGTTCTACCTTCCCGCCGAGGAGCCTTGTCGTAAGCTGCATGCCGTAGCATATCCCGAGGACGGGGATCCCGAGGTCGAATGTCCCCGGGTCGATGGCGGGCGCGCCTTCGTCCCAGACGCTCGACGGCCCGCCCGAAAGTATGAGCGCCTTCGGGGACAACCGCCTTATTTCTTCGATCGGCGTTGTAAACGGCCTTATTTCGGAGTAAACCCCGAGCTCCCTCACGCGCCTCGCAATAAGCTGGGTGTATTGAGAGCCGAAGTCGAGTACCAGTATAGTCTCACGCATTTTAGTGCCTTGATATTCCAGGAAGTCCGGCAGGGTATGGATTTTTAAAGAAGGTGAAACGCGCGCCGCCAGGCTCACTCGAGCCTGTAGTTTGGCGATTCCTTCGTTATGATGACGTCGTGGACGTGCCCTTCCCTGAGCCCGGCGTTCGTAACCTTTATAAACTTGCCGTTACTCCTGAGCTCGCTGATGGTCTTGCATCCCGTATAGCCCATGCCCGCCCTGAGCCCGCCGATGAGCTGATAGATCGCGCCGCCTATGGGGCCCCTGTAGGGTATCCTGCCCTCTATCCCTTCCGGCACGAGCTTCGAATCTATCATCTCGTCGCCCTGGTTCTGGGCGTACCTGTCCCTGCTGGTGCCCTTCTTCATGGCCTCTATCGAGCCCATTCCCCTGTACACCTTGTACGTCCTTCCCTGAAAGAGAATGACCTCTCCCGGGGCCTCGTCCGTACCGGCGAAGAGGTTCCCTATCATGACCGAATGAGCGCCCGCGGCTATTGCCTTGACTATGTCGCCCGAAAACTTGATGCCGCCGTCCGCTATCGCCGGAATCCCGTGAAGGTCCGATATCCGCGTTACGTCCTGTATCGCCGAAATCTGCGGCACCCCTATGCCTGCGATGATTCTCGTCGTGCATATGGATCCCGGTCCGACGCCTATCTTCACGCCGTCGACGCCGGCCCTGATTACGGCCTCCGCGCCTTCGCCCGTGCCGATGTTCCCGGCTATCAGCTCCACGCCGGGGAAGTTCGCCTTGGTCGATTTTATGGCGTCGATGACTTTCTTCGAATGCCCGTGCGCCGTATCGATTGCTATCACGTCGCATCCGACGTCCACGAGCGCCTGTATCCTCGCTTCCCTGTCGGGCCCGACGCCCACGGCGGCGCCGCATCTCAGCCTGCCCATGCCGTCCTTGCAGGCGGTGGGATACTTCTCTATCTTCTCTATGTCCTTCATCGTGATGAGCCCGCGGAGCTTGAACTCCGAATTCACCACGGGAAGCTTTTCTATCTTGTATTTATGAAGAAGCTCCTCCGCCGCTTCGAGAGTAGTGCCTTCCCCGACCGTTACCAGCTTCTTCTTCGGGGTCATTATCTGGTCGACCCTGAATTCGAGATTTTTCTCGAACCGGAGGTCCCTGAAGGTTACTATGCCAAGAAGCGAGCCGTCCTCCTCGGTCACCGGGAGCCCCGTGATGTTGTGCTTGAGCATTATGTCGAGGGCTTCCCGCACTTTATGGTCAGGCCTCACGGTAAGCGGGTTCACTATCATCCCGCTCTCGTATTTTTTCACCCTCATCACCTCGGCCGCCTGATCCTCGATTTCGAGGTTCCTGTGAATAATGCCGATGCCGCCTCCCTGCGCCATGGAGATGGCGGTGATCGATTCGGTGACGGTGTCCATGGCGGCGCTGACGAGCGGGATGTTGAGCTTTATGTTCCGTGAGAGCATCGTCGAAACTTCGACGTCGTTCGGGAGGGTGTCGGAATAGGCTGGTACCAGAAGAACGTCGTCGAATGTAAGACATTCCTCTATTTTTTCGATATTCATGGCGCTACCTTTTATTTTTTGGCGGTCGTTTTCCTGGCGGCCGGCTTCGCCGCAGGGGCTTTCTTCTTCCTGGCCGCCGCGGTGGCGGATGCGGCCGGCTTCTTCTCTTCTTTCTTGTCTTCGGCGACCGAGATCAGCCTCGCCGGGGTCTTGACGATCTCGATTATCTTCTTTCTCATCTCGGGGAGCGTAACCCCGAGCTCTATTTCTATCTCCTGGTCTTTTTCCCCGAGGTTTATGAATACGGGAAGGACCCCTACGTACGTCTTGGAATCCACCCTTTCGAAGCCAAGGGCCTTCAGCAGCTTTTTAGGCAAAGTCGGAAATTCCAGGGTCGCAATCTCCGCTGTCTCCTGCGGCAAAAGGCCGTCCTGGCTTACGCTGATTTTAAGACGGGTGGATTTCATATAGTCCCTCACCTTGCCTTTGATATAATACGACGCTTATATTTCGAATATAGAATATTTGTTCAGTCCCTGAATACCGCAATCTTGTTCCAGAAAACGCGATCGAGTGGGAAAGCTTAATACCCCTATTAACTAGATTATTTTACTCGAAGAAGGGGCATTTATCAAGGAATTATTGGACTGCGCGGCGCTTTCCCGGCGGCTTTTAAGGCAGGGTTTAGTCTGAAAGAGGGGTCTCGTAATCGACTATCCCGAGGTTATATTTAAGCCCGAGCACCTTTCCCGAAGGCGGGAACACTGCATAAAAGGGCACGGACTCCCCGGGCCTTACGTCGAAATTAAGCCCCCCCAGCTTCTCCGTATTATAAAAGTCTATATTCCCGGTTTTCTTCTTCAGCCTGGAGAGTATATCCTGGAGCGGGAGGCCCCTCAGCTCCCCCTCCGTAAAGGTATTGCCCGCGTAAACGGTATCGTCGTAAAGCACCTGCCCCGCGGATATGAACTCGCTCTCTATCTTTACGTAGCTGACGGCCGAGTCCGAGCGGTTCGTGATCTTGCCGGATATAACGTAAAGCGGCCCGTTTCTCGTATTGAGCCACCTGCCCCGGTGCTCCGTTATGACGACGCCGTTCTTCGCGGGCCCGGCCAGCATGCCCGGTACGAGCGACTTCACCGTTCCCTCCACCCGGGCCGCCAATTGGGGGGGCACGTATCCCGTGTTGAGGAGTATCACGTAAGACGCCCCGAGTATGACCGCGAGGATTATCAGCGACAAAAGGGCGTAGGCGCATGTCGTCCAGAAGCCGCCCCTTTTCCCCGGTTTCGGCCTGTAGACCCTCCCGCTGTCCTGCCGCGGCCCCGCCGCTTGCGCCGGCGGAATCTCGCTTTGATATTCGTTGTGACTGAGAGCGTCCATATTAAGAAAGAGAGCGTCCCCCCTCGTGTCACGGGGGTCCTCCTTCGCACCGCCCGGCGCAGCCGCCTGGCCTACAGGTCCCGGCCCGGGCCCTCTTCCCAGCGGGATTTCTTCCTCTTCTTCCGGCTCCTCGTCCTCGAAGAGCCTCGGCTCCCGGGCGGGAGGCTCCGGTCCTTCCCTGTCTATTTTCAGGTTCTCCCAGTTAAATTCAGAGTCCCTTTCTTTAAAGGCGTCCTCGATGCTGACCTTAAAGTCCTCGGCCACGGTCCCGGTCTTGCTGATATTGACGAACTCCTCCCAGTTCCCGCCGTCCCCGGCCACGCTTCCTGCCGCCCCGGCGCCGGGCGCCGCTTCCGGGCCTTTTCCCGCCCGGGGCCCGGGCTCGATGCCGTCGGGGTCTATCTCCCCCATCACCTCCGACCGTATCTCGTCGAAGAGCGTCCCCTTCGAACCGGCGTCCGCCCCTGTAGTCCCGGACGCCACGGCGCTCCCGCACTCCGGGCAAAAGGCCGCGCCGCCGGTCCCGCCGTCATCGAACGCCGCCTTGCATTTTTCACATTCAATAATCATCCGGACCCGCTCTCCCCGGGTTTGCGAAGGGTTTCCCCGCCATTTTTAACAATTATTAGTACCGTCTTCATCGTGAGTCAATAACCGCTCCTCTCCCCCCTGTATACGGACGGAATGCCTGTACAGCTTCAGGTATTATATACGACTGGATGCCGAAGTAATGTTCCCTTTCTGATTCGTCGTCCCGCTCCGGTGCGGTGCGCCTTCGTTGCGGCGCCTATTCTCGTATGCGCGGTTCCGCTCGCCGCCTTCGAGACTATAAACCGGCTCGCCGTCTCGACGTGCGGCGCTACGAAACGGTCATCGGCCCCGGCGGAAAATCCTGTCCCCCTCTCGTCCTCCCCCGAAAGCGGCCCTCCCGAACGCTGCATCCGGGGCGTAACCACCGTCCTCGCGGGCGACGCCGCGCTCGGACACACCCGCCCCCTCGCTTTTTATTATGGGGCAAGGGCAAGTCCCTTGAATCCCCCGGCCGGCATCCCCGAGATAGGGATTTTCCCGGTCTTCTGCGCCGGCGGGGTCTTTTGCAACGAGGCCCTTACGCAAATGGTCAAAGACCCGAAGCTTCCCCGGTGCTTCGTGTGCTCTCGCGTCTATCCTCTATTCATTAATGGATTTTCAGGATTCCCCGCCCTTACTTCCCTGAAGCGGGGCTCACGGGTCCTCATTTGACAAACCCCGGGGGTACCTTATATTCTAAATCTGTTAAACTATACAGTAATCAAACTTTTCAATCCGTATCCAAGGAAAAAGACAATATGCCGATCAGTTCTATAGAAGATGCGATCTCGGATATCCGGGACGGGAAGATGGTTATTCTCGTCGACGACAAGGACAGGGAAAACGAAGGGGATCTCGTCGTCGCTGCCGAGTACGCAACTGCGGAGACGATTAACTTCATGGCGAAGCACGGAAGGGGCCTCGTATGCCTCGCGCTTACGAAAGAAAACGCCGACCGCATAGGGCTCCAGCCCATAAAACCCGAATACAACCCCGTTCCCCAGTATACGGCATTCACGATATCCATCGACGCGTGTAGCGGCATCACGACCGGCATCTCCGCGTTCGACAGGGCGTCCACCATAAAACAGGCCATAGCCGAGGAATCCAGGCCCGACGATTTCATCCGCCCGGGGCACGTGTTCCCGCTCATAAGCAGGGAGGGCGGCGTTCTCGTAAGGGCCGGTCATACGGAAGGCTCTGTAGACCTGGCGAGGCTCGCGGGTCTCAAGCCCGCGGCTGTTATATGCGAGATAATGAACGACGACGGCGATATGGCCAGGCTCCCCGATCTCGAAAAGTTCGCCGAGACACACAACATCAGGATAGCCTCGATTGCCGACCTCATAAGCTATCGCCTCCGCGCCGAAAGCCTGGTCAGGAGGGCCGCCTCGGCGGTGATACCGACCGAATACGGCGAATTCAAGATAATAGTCTACGAAAGCGAGATAGACCCGCAGCACCACGTGGCCTTCGTCAAGGGCGACGTCACCCCCGACAAGGACGTCCTCGTCAGGGTCCATTCCGAGTGCCTCACGAGCGACGTGTTCGGCTCGCTCCGCTGCGACTGCGGGCCCCAGATTCGCCAGGCGATGAATATAATCAACAAGGAAGGAATGGGCGTTATACTTTACATGCGGCAGGAGGGGAGGGGCATCGGCCTCATCAATAAGATTAAAGCCTATGCCCTTCAGGACGACGGCTACGACACCGTCGAGGCCAACGAAGTGCTCGGGTTCAAGCCCGACCTCAGGGATTACGGTATAGGGGCGCAGATTCTCCTCGACCTCGGCGTCAGGAACATGCGTCTCCTCACGAATAACCCCAAGAAGATAAAGGGCCTCGAAGGGTTCGGGCTCAAAATAATCGAGCGCGTCCCGATAGAAATTCCGCCCAACGGCAGGAATTCCAGCTACCTCAAGGTAAAAAAGGACAAGCTGGGACACCTGCTTTCCATGGTGGATTGAGGAGAAAGAGATGCCAAAGATACACGAGGGTGCCCTCGATGCAAAGGGATTCAAGTT
>JADLGH010000068.1 GCA_020849425.1 Candidatus Dadabacteria bacterium | reverse complement strand
CGCTTTCGAGCGCGGCCGTCCACACCCTGTCATAGGGCGCTTTGAAGTTGGTGTACTCTTCGCTCTTCCCCGACGTGACTATGGCCGATTCGGTTTCCTTTGCCCTCGATTCGGCCTCGGTGGGCCTCTTCGTCCTGTATGATTCGGGAATGTAAACGCTCGGGCGGCTGCACCCGGCAGCCAGCAGAAAAGGTAGAAGTAACAGTATCTTTCTCATCTTTTTACGAATACCCCCCATTAAACTCTAACATATATTTCCAGGATTTCTCATAATTTTTTCACCCCGCGCGGGGTGTGCGGGCCGCTTCGCCGTGGTCTCGAAACGCGCCGTTACGAGTATACGTTTCACGGGCACTCGGGGATTCCGTTCATTGCCCCCCGGGCGGGATTATATATCGCGTCCCTTGCCGGGATCGCCGGGCTACGTTAGCCCACGCGCGAGGATCGCGGCGGAGTTGTTCGGTATCTTCCGGCCGTCGTGCGTGCAGGCCGCCCGGCTCGAAGCACGCGCCCGCGGTCATCCCCGGCCCCGGGGATTGTCTCGTCGCGGGCGTTACTGGAGCGTGGACGACTTCTTCTCCGCCGCGCCGGTGAGGGCGCTGTTTATGGAATCCCATTTCGCGACGAGCGCCATGAGCGCCGTCCCCGCGCGCCCGGGGTCGTTCTCCCTGGCGAGCAGGAGCGCGTTCCCGAGCTCCGAAACGGAGTCTTCGTTCCTGAGCGAGCCGGGCGCGATGCGGGTGCTTATCTCGCCGTAGTTAAGCAGCACGAAGCCGTTCTCGTCGAAGGAGGACAGCCAGTGCCGGAGGCTCCCGGCGCCGGCGGCGAGGCCCTCGACTATCGACGATACCGGCCCGGGCCCGGATGCCGTCCACGCCTCGATGTCCCGCCCGGCCTCTTCGAGGCGCAGGGCGGCGTCCCTGAGCCGGGTCCTGTAATAGATCGCATCCCGGCTCACCGCTCCCCAGCCGCTGTGGGTGTAGAAGTACTTCTTCTCCTCGCCCCGGTACATGAGGAACCATTCGAGCGGGATGAAATCCTCGGCGGTGAACATGTTGACGTTCGCTTTCCGGCCAACGGGCGTAAGATAGTATTCCCCGTCCTCGTCCCTGAAGAAAAAGCAGTCCCTGATCGCGTCCCCGGCGACCCCCGTCTCGGCGGAAAACGATTCCCTGAAGGTCTCGTATTCCCTCCCGTACCACACGGACTGCGGCGTCGCCGGGCCGTCCCTGAACTGCTCGTAGAATTTTATGTAGCTCCTCCAGTAGTCCTGGTCCCGGGCCGACCCGAGGGGCTCGTAAACCATGAGAACGCTCATAGCCATGTGCTGCGGCCTCCAGGGGTAAGTTTAGCAAAAATTGCATGAAACCCCTAGCCGGGTCGCATTCGGCGTGGCGCTACGGCAGCCCCCTGTCGTTCTTCAGCTGGGATATGTATTCGTCGTCGACGCGGCTGCCGGAATAGACCTCGTGCGCGAGGTTGCGCATCTCGTAATGGTTGACTATGGGCTTCTGGTACGGGAGCTTGTACGTGAGCGGGTTGTGTATCTTCTCGGGCTCTACGTCCGTGAGCTCGGGTATGTAGCGTTTTATGTACACGCAGTCGGGATCGACGTTCTGCGACTGAAGGAGCGGGTTGAAAATCCTGAACGGCTTCGGATCGGCCCCGCACGACGCCGACCATTGCCAGTTGCCGATGTCCACCGTCTCGTCGTAGTCCACGAGATGGTCGAAGAAGTGCCTGTCCCCCCAGCGCCAGTCCGTGATGAGGTCCTTCGTCAGGAACGAGGCGACGATCATCCTCACGCTGTTGTGCATCCAGCCTTCCTCTTCGAGCTGCTTCATCCCGGCGTCGACGATCGGGTATCCCGTCCGGCCCTCGCGCCACGCGTCGTACCAGACCTCGGTGTTTATCCATCTTATGTTCCGGCGCTTCTCCTGGAATTCGAGCCCGCGCGTCTCGGGAAAGTGGTGCATGATGTGGTACCAGAACTCCCTCCACGCGAGCTCCGAGACGAACGCCGAAGTGGCCGGGCTCCCGCCGGACGCCGCCTCGTAGACGCGCCTTACGGATACCGCGCCGAACCTGAGGTACGGCGACAGCCTGGACGTGCCGTCCATCCACGGGTGCTCGCGCGTCTCGGCGTAAGCCGCGAAGTCGAAATCGCGGAGCCTCTTTTCGGGGAAGTCTATCGGCCATCCGGCGAGCCTGCCCGGGCCCAGGGGCTCGAGCTCTTTCTCCGCGGGCGGGATTTCGAGCGCCAGCGATTCGATGCGCTCGGGGCCGGGCAGGGGAGGGTGCTTACGCTTTCCCTGCCACAGGCTGAAGAACGAGCTGAACGTTTTCCGCTGGTCGAGCTCGTGCGGCGGAACGAGGAACGTGTCGTCGAACTTCTTGAACGCGACCCCGCTCAACCTGCACTGGTGCTCGACGCCGAGGTCCCTTTTCACGCCCGAAAAGCCGTAGGCCCTGTTCGAGTATACCGCCTCTATCTGGTGCGTCTTTACGAGCGCGGGGATGACCTCCTCGGCCTTCCCGCGAACTATCATGAGGTACGAGCCGAGCGCCCTGAGCTCGCGGTCGAGCGCGAGGAGCGCGTCGGCGAGGAATGCGGCGCGCTTACTCCCCTGGGGCAGCTTCGACAGAATCCCGTCTTCGAGCACGTATATCGGTATTATTTCCCTGCTGTCCCTGACGGCGTTCGAAAGGCCGGTGTTATCGACAGCCCTCAGGTCCCGCTTGAACCAGAATAATGACCTTCCATAAATCATGAGCCTTTTGTTCTCTCCTCCATTTTATTCCGGGCGCGCATTTTATTCGGGGCGCGTCCGGGGGTGCGCCGCGGCGCAAACGTGACCGTCCCGTTTCCTTGAAATTAGGGGGAACGGGCGTGCGGATACCGCCGGGCCCGGATGCGGGCCGGGTCTCCGCCCCGGGTCGACACTTCAATTGTACTCGCTAATTTACCGGCGTTCCACCTGAATTTCGGCGTATTTTTGCAGATGACCGCGCGGGCGCATGGTTAAGGCTCCCCCCGGCCGGAGGGAGCCCGGGTGCCCCGTAAATGCGGACGCGAGGGGTGCGTCCACCGGGCTATTAAGCCGTTTTCGCCCTCCTCCTGATGGCGATGAGGGACGCTATTCCCGCTATCCCGGCGAATGCCAGGAGCCCCCATTCGGACATCGCGGGTATCGGGGTGGTCGCCGATCTCAGTGCTATGGTGCAGGCCGTCCACGGGATCGGTATCCCTATGGGAAGGACGAGCTCTTCCGTCGGTCCGGCGGTCGGGACGTAGCTGCTGGCCCCCAGTATAAGGGAGAATTGATCCGAGGAGCTCAGCGCCGCGGCCGAGAACGACGCCTCGGGGATCTCCTGGCTGGGCATGAGGAGCTCGTCACCGCCCAGCGCGAATACGCGAAGCACCGTCGAGTTCGCCTCGGTGACCACGGAAGGCGCACTCAGGATGCCGGAGACTTCGCTGGCGCACGCAGAGGCGATGACCGGATCGTCCGCGTCGGCCCCTGCGTATCTCAGTATGGCGGCGGTGAAGGTGTCGGTGCTCTGCTGCCACCTGCACGTGGTTTCGCCCGGCCCGGCCTCGGCGGGCCTCGTGTATATGCCGAGTATGCAGGAGCCCCCGCCGCAGCTCGACTCCCCCACGGGAGACCAGTCGCCGGGAACGGGCGTCAGGAAATTGTTAGTGCCCGTCGAGAACGTCGAGCAGATGACGACGTCGAGGTTCCCCGGCGCGCCTTCGGAGAAAAATTCCACGGTTCCCTCGGTGCCGCCGAAATCCGTGTCGCTGCCGGTGCCGATGTCCGTGAGAACCGTCCGCGCGTCAGCCGGCGCGGAAAACAGAACGAGGAAAGCCAGTATGGACAGGGCCGCTGTGAATCGGAACATTTCGCATCCTCCAGTAACGAGATACATGCGATTTTATCACAGGATGGAACGTGGTGGCAAATGCAGCGGGGTCCTCATTCTTCAAAAGAAATCTTGTTTTCGGTAATCTTGCGGAGCTTGTCGTTTATAACGGCGATTCTCCCGGCGCGCGTCCGGTACGGGAGATTCGCCTCTAGCGCTTCCTGCATCGATGGCGATTGCGTTATTTCTCCAAACCGCTTCATCAGGTATTTCCTGACTTGCGAAGGCGCCTTTAATACCTCTTTGACGATGCCGGTGTTGTTGTCCAGTATGTAAACTATATCCTCGAAGTCCTGACCGGTGCGCGGATCGTTTTGCCCTCTTCCGCTATAGGCCTCGAATTTCGCGGCTAAAAAATGCGGAGTATCCAGAATGTTGATTTCGATGCCTCCGGCATCGACTTTTCGGAGATGTTTCATCCCGGATTTAAACCACCTGTTTGAAGGCGCCCATCGGGATTAACAGGATATACTGCTCCCGTTAAGAGCCTGGAGCCGGGCAAGTGCAGTATGTCGGAACCGTCCCGTGCCCCGGGAATTTGCTTCGCTCCGAAGAAAAGCCTCTTGAACGTTTATAACGTTTATATAGAATCTCAAGGTATTTTTTATTTGGCCCGCCCTGGTTTTCGGGGAGGAAGCCGCTCGATTCAGCCCGGGCAGTCGATTGCGAAAGTTCTGGTGAGGTACACGGGGCCGGCGGTTCCGGGACAAGGATCGCCGTCGTTTCACATGCGTTCAGGCTTTTATTTCATGCTTCTGCATTTCGGTGAGTTTATATATTTTATCGAACGGCAACGAAGGCGCGGATTTTTCTGTGCCGGCGATATAGATTTCGCCGTTGAATTCCAACGCGGCGAGCTGGTTTTCGGGTACGTTCTGGGATTGCAGGAGCCGGATTGTCTTGCCGTCTCCCGGGTCGATGGTCTCAAGTGACAGGCGATGGTTGTCGTTGTATATAGACGGTCTGCAATGTACGAGTTTTAGCGTTAGGTTGTCAGCCATTTTTCACCTCTGAAATATAAGATTCTTGCGGAGGCGGAAAAAATGATTTCTATACTGACCTCCCCCCTCACTTTTTTAAGCCACGTCAATTGAGAATAATGATAAAAAGATTCACGTCAATCGAAAATTAAGGGTAAAAGGTTATTGTTTTAACCTCAACGGGATGTTCGATGCAGGATATATAAAACGACTGGAGGGAGCCTGGTCAAGCTCCCCGCAAGACCATGCCTAAGTTGAAATTATCATGCCGGATTAAAATTATCATATTGGGGCCCCTCGCCCGGAAGCTGCTCGCCGGGCCCCCGGCTCTTTATGACAGGCAGCTCTTGAGCGCGCTGCCGTTGGACGAATCGGCCATCTTCTTGAGAGCGGCCTTTTCTATCTGCCTTATGCGCTCCCTCGTGACGCCGAACTTCCCGCCTATCTCGTCGAGCGTGTAGACCTTGTCCGTATCGAGCCCGTACCTCATCCTTATGATCTCGGCCTCCTTGTCCGTGAGGGCCGACAGCGTCTCTTCGAGAAGGTCCCTCATCTCCTTCTCGGCGTGGGACGTCTCCTGGCCGTACATGTCGCTGTCGGGAAGGAGGTCCATGTAGCTCCTTCCGGCGTCGCCGCTTATCGGCTTGTCGAGCGACAGCGTACCGTCCGAGCCGTCGAGCACGGCCTTGACTATGTCCACCGACAGATCGGCCTTTTCGGCTATCTCGTGCGGGAGCGGGCTTTTGCCCGTTTCCTCCATGAGGGCGTACTTCGCCCTGAACACCTTCCCGGACTGCTCCATCACGTAGACGGGGATCTTTATCGTCTTGGTCTTCTCGGCTATCGCGCGGGAGAGCGACTGCTGTATCCACCACGCGGCATACGTCGAGAATTTGAATCCCTTCGTATGGTCGAACTTTTCGACGGCCCTCATGAGCCCGAGGTTCCCCTCCTGGACGAGGTCCGTAAGCGGGAGCCCGCGCCCGAGGTGCTTCTTGGCTATGCTCACGACCAGCCTGAGGTTCGATTTTATGAAGCGCGCCTTGAGCTCGTGCGCCTTTTCTGAATATTCCTTCATTTCGGCGCCGAGCGTATCCACATCGCCGCCTGTTTTCTTCTTTCTGCGCGGACTCGTCAGGAGCTCCACCTGCTTCTGGATTTCCCTGACCTTCTTCTCGCATTCCTTGATGGCGGCCCCGAGCTCCTGCTCGTCCGCCCGCGTAAGGAGAGGCTCGGTCAGAAGGTCCCTGAAGTAAACCTGGAGCACCTTCTCTTCCTCGTATCGGCCCGGCCTCGTCTTGCCGCCCTCCTTCTTGCCGCGCGGACGGTATCCGCCCGGGTCCCCGGCCCTGTAGCCGAGCTTCCCGGATTCGTCCTCGTAGGCGTAATCCGCCCTGTCGGTTGTTTCCTCTTCCCCGGTGACCAGAAAACCGGTTTCGGTTTCCTCGTAGTCACCGTCGCCGTAATGCATGTTTTCCATGTCTCTTTCTGCGGATTTCATTTCTCTGTTCACACCCCCTATCTCTTATATATACAGTTAGAGTGCATTTACAAGGGCCGGGATTCATGTATTTACCAAAAAACTGCGTAAGATTCCCAGATCCCGCGTTTTTTCGGGCTGAAACTGTGGTTTCGGATCGAAACCGGCTCTGAAACGCCATGAATCGTGCGGATTCCTGTCCGACCCCGAGCTCCCGGCATCCGGCCGGTGTTATCACGACAATTGAGATGCATTTCGGATGGTGGTGGATTCACGCGCCGGACGCCGGGTTCGCAGCGTCACGGGAATGCCCCGGAGAGGGGATGAAGAGAGGCCGCCCCCTGAGGGAGCGGCCCCGGATATTTCGCAAATCGCTTCAATTCGGGGGCCGTTACGCCGCCCTCGTCCTCCGCCTTAACGCCCACAAGGAAGCCGCGGCCGTCAGCGCGGCGAATACGCCCATGCCCCACTCGGACATGGTCGGTATCGGCTTTGCCGAGAAGGTGACGGCCCTCAGGCCGATGGTGCACGCCCTCCACGGGGCCTGCGCCTCGGGGTCGCCGATTTCCTCGGCGAGGTTGACGGTGAACGCGCCCGTCGGGCCGCTCTCCTCGGCGACGGATGCGAGCTCCCTCAGAAAGGCCCCCTGCAAGCTGCCGGGGCTCTCCGAAATCGCGAGCGAGGAAATGCTCCCCTGAAGGACTTCGTTTGCGGTAATGAGCTGTTCCGTGAAGCTGACGCCGAAGGTGAAAACCCTGACGATCCCCGAGCCTTCGTCTATATTTATGGAAGGCGCGGTCGCAACCTGGCCGGCCCCGGTATTACACTGCATGTCGAGCACGGGCTCGTCGAGATCGACCCCTGTCCACCTGAATACGCCGGCGACGTAAACCGTGGTCGGGTCAGTCCATCTGCAGAGCCCGTCCCTGTAATCGGGGCTGGACGTGCTCTGCCCCCAGATGCCGGCGACGCAGGTGCCCAGCGGCGACGGCTGGCAAGATGCAACGCTTATGGTGTCGAGCGAGCCCGGCGACGGGTCGAGGAAAGTGTTGCTTCCGGTCGAGCTCGTGGCGCAAACCACCAGCTCGAACGACCCCGGAGGCCCTGCGGGAAGCTCGAAGAAGCCTTCGCTGAACGGGGCCGCCTCGTCGCTGTCTCCGCCTGCAAACCCGTTTACGAGCTCGATCTCGGCCTTCGAAGACGCCGAGAATGAAAAGGTCAAAAAGAAAATCAGGGCGAGAAATCTGGTCCAATGCACTTATATATCCTCCTTCTTTTTTGATTCGCAATCATAGCACAATGAAAACAAAAATTAAAGAATAATTGGGTAATATTTCGATTGTAATTTTAGGCAATTACAGCGCATTTATGAAGTATAATGTTAAGCATCTATATAGACGATGCTCTCTCTAGCGGAAGGGTAATTAAAGAAGATAAGTATTTGTTACGGATCGGGGGCCCCTATGTGTCTTCGGCTTGCAGCGCGGCTCGCCCGGTATGTAAAGGAGTTGTCGATGGCCGCTGGACAGGGCGTGAAAAAATTCCTCCGGTTTCGAGGTGAAAAACCCTCCCTAACGTCGTAGGATCGAACCCGTTTTCAAGTTCCGAGGTAAAAAGCCCGGTTTTTCCCGACCTATTTTTTACAGGCCGTCCGGTAATTATCGTTCCGGCCGGGCCCGCCCGGACTCGAAAACGATTGACTCGACAGCCCCCGGAATTATATAATCGAAGGAGGAGACCTGATTTTCTCCGGGGAGGCCAGTCATGGCAAAGGTACTGCGCTGCAGGGAAGTGGGGGTTGACTGCGACTTCGAGGCCAAGGGCGATTCGGTAGAAGAAATCATGCGCCAGGCCGAAAAGCACGCTAAAGAAGACCACGGTATGGACTCCATACCGCCCGAGCTTCTCGAAAAGGTCAACAAGGCGATACACGACGAATAGCAGGCCCCGCCTGCGGGGAATCGACGTAGCACCGTAGGCGATGTCGCCACCCGGTGTGCGATCTCCGCTCAGGAATTTATTCTCTCGCTTCGTTATTAAAGCACACAACGTGTGGCAGGCCCCGCCCGCTGGCAATCGACGTAGCAAGTGTAGTTATTATAGCGAGGATGCGCGAAGGGCGCATACCTCTCTCTTCCCGACTATATCGAAAAGCGCACAACGTGTGGCAGGCCCCCCCCGCAGGGAATCGACGTAGCACCGCGGGCGATGTCGCCACCCGGCGTGCGATCTCCGCCCAGGAATCTATTCTCTCGCTTCGTTATTGAAGCACACAACGTGTGACGGGCGGGCCCCGCCTGCGGGGAATCGACGTAGCACCGCAGGCGATATCACCACCCGGCGTGCGATCTCCGCTCAGGAAGCGGCGTTACGGTCGGCCCCTCTTCAGGTATGGCGTTCCGGGTCGGGATTGATCCGGACGGCGGCGCGCCGCGTGCCTTTCGTGCCGCTATTCGGGGTTCATGACGTCGGGAGCCGCCGGGAGACCGGCGAGGCCCCAGGCGATTATGATGAGGAATCCCACCGTCAGCGGTGCGGTGGGGTGTACGTGGTAGAGATATCCGGCCATCATGCCGCCCGCCGCCGAGCCCGCGAACGAGAGCAGGTTATAGAGCCCGGTGGCCGCGCCCCTGTTCGCCTGGCCCACCCTCTGCGTTACGAACGCCGGCAGTATGGACTGCATTATCGTGTGCCCGGCGAAGAAGAGCATCCCCGCGCCGTAAAAGAGGAGGGCCGCCTTTGCGAGGAATGGATACGTAAGGAATGCGAGCGCTATGAGCGCCCACCCGACCTTGACCACGGTGCCTATAGTCCCGCGTTTTTCGGCGGTCCTCACGGCCGGGTACACGAACAGCGCGGCCGGGAGGAGGGATATGAGATACACCTTCCATAGGGACGCGTCGCTCACGCCGAGCGACGTCCACGTGAGCGGGTACACGAATACAAAGAGGTTCACCGAGAGCGATACGACCACTGTCGCCAGGAGGAGCCTTCGCATTTCGGGCATTCCGAGGAGCTTCCTGAACCCGTGGCGCTCGCCGACGGGCTCCCCGCCTTCTATCCTGGGGAAGAAGAACAGCGTCAGGAGGAGCGTTATGCCTCCGAGCGCGGCCAGGACGTAGAACACGCTCGAAAACCCGATGTGCGACGCCAGGAGCGGGCCCGCGATTATCGCCACCAGGAAAGCGACGCCTATCGTTATGCCGACGATGGTGAACGACTGCGCCCTCACCTGGGGCCGCGTAAGGTCGCCGAGCGCGGCGATCGCCACGGAGCTCACGGCCCCCGTGCCCTGTATGATGCGCCCCAGGATGAGCGCCCCTATCGTATCGGCCATGCCGCACAAAACGCTTCCGACGGTGAATATAAGAATCCCGATCAATAAAACCGGCTTTCTCCCGAGCTTGTCGCTCGCCCATCCGAAGGGTATTTGAAGGACGCTCTGCGCGAGGGCGTATACGCCGAACGCGACGCCCGCCATCGCGATGTTCGACCCCGGGTACTTTTCGGCGTAGACGCTGAACACGGGGAGAATCAGGAATATGCCGAGGAGCCTGGAGGCCATGATAATGGCCACGGTTACGACGGCCCTTAGCTCTGTATCGTTAAGTCTCATTCGTAGCTGTCCGCTGGGTGTCGGGGAGGTGAGGAATTTTAACATGTCCCGTGAAAATTGATACTCCCGTCCCGGGGTGTAAGCTTTATTCGTATGGCGCGCGCGAAAGGGCTCAATAACATCGAGGCGGATTCCTTCGACAGGGAGGCGTATTCGAATCTCGTCGATTCGTCCTCGGAGCTCCGGGATCTCGTGGAAAAGGGCTCCACGCTCCTCCCGGGATTCGCGCCCCTGATGGAAGACCTCTTCGCGTCGTTCTTCAAGCACAACGTCGTCTTCGTCCCCGGGGACTCGCTCAGGAAAAGCGCGCTGCTCCCGAGGCGCATAATGAAGGAGGTCCTCGCGGACGCCGCTTACAAGGAGATGAGGGAGGAGACCGTGCTCGACGAGTTCCACTCGGCGCTGGCTACCGTCGAGATGGGGCGGAGCGTCCTCGAATGGCTCAGGTCCGGGGACGGGCCGGGGGAGAGGTCCCTCGTAAAGGAGTGGCAGACGGACGCCGCCGAGAGCGAAGTGGACGAGATGCGCGACGAGATGGAAACGTGGGACGAGAACGAGGGCGGCGGGGAAAACGAGGCGTTCAAAAAGCTCCGGGACGAGAAGAAAGAGGAGCTCGGGGACGCCGAGGAAGGGCTCGGCGAGCTTTCGGACGAGCTCGAAGAGAGGCACGAAAAATCGTCCGTCAATCTGAAGAAGATGGTCAGGGCGTCGATGAAGGAGACGTCCGAGAAGGTAGAGAGCTCGGACGACGAGGTCCGGTCGTGGAGCTCGTCGATGGGGGCCCCGGCCGAGAGGCCCGCGGGCGAAAAGCTCGACCTCGCCGCGAAGCTGAATTCAAACGAAAAGCTGAGGCGTCTTTCCCTGCTCGTCGGGAGCCTGAAGGAGGAAATGCTGAAAGGCCGCCGGAAGTCGTGGTCGCGGAGGGGGGCCGAGGTGTTCGATATCGCCTCCGGGGACGACCTCGGGCGGATTATACCGTCCGAGATGGTCTTCCTCGGGAACCGGGCCTTCAGCTCCGACTTCAAAAAGCGGCTCGTCGAGGGGAGGCTCCTCCAGTATTCCCTGCGCGAGGAGAAGGGGAGGGGCCCGATGGTCGTGTGTCTCGACGGGAGCTCGTCGATGGAAGGTAAAAAAGAGCTATGGTCCAAGGGCGTCTGCCTGACGCTCCTCGACATCGCCAAGAGGGAAAGGCGGAAGGCGGCGATTATCGTGTTCTCCTCCGGCGGACAGCCGGGGAAGGTGTTCGAGACCGACCCGCGCGAGGGCAGGGGCGGATGGGGGATGAGGGAAGCCGACATCTTCGAGCTCGCCGAATATTTCCCGGGCGGCGGGACGAATTTCGAGGAGCCCCTCGACAGGGCGCTCGGCATACTCTCGGATTCCAGATTCAAAAGGGGCGACATCGTGTTCATCACCGACGGCGAGGCCGCCGTGGGCGGAGAATGGCTCGAAAATTTCAAGCGCGAGAAATCGAGGCTCGGGTTTAAGGTCTACTCCGTTCTGATAGACGTCTCCGGCAGGGAATCGTGGGAATCCCTTTCGGGGTTCAGCGACAAGGTGACGTCCGTGTCGCGCCTCACCTCCGAAGAGGCGGGCGGAATCTTCATCGACATATAGCCACGCGTAGCTTCGCCCGAAGCCTGTCCGTACGCCTCTAAAGCTGGGTGCCGTGCTCGGACATTATTGCGGCCATCCCGCCGAAGAAAACCAGTCCGACGACGACCAAAGCCATTGCCACTATGCTTATGATAAGGGCTGCTATCGAGAAGTTCCTCCGGTTCACATTCCCCGTGCTGCTGAGCGCCCAGTAAAGAAGGCAAATGAGCCCGACGATGGGGATGTAAAGAAGAATCATCGTGATTATCCAGTCGCCGATGGTCATCGGCGCGGTGTCGCGGGTCTGTACCTGCGGTGTGCCTGTCATGTGAAATCCTCCTTTGTCTGAATGGCTTTCGCTCCATGGCGGCCTTTGTCCGCTAATTATAACGCCTTTAGTCCGTGCATGGCGCATCGTTTTCCACGCCCTCTTCGAGGGCCGCAGCTAACCTCATCATATCACGTTACGCCCGTCACGGTCCACCCCGGCCCGGCGATCCGCGGCGGATGACAATTGACCCCAAAAGGCGGTATGATATAACGGTTCTATAGAACGATTCCCGCGGGAGAGATATCGAGACATGAATTCACGCACTTCGACGAGGTTACTTGCTATCCTGCTCCTGGCGGCGGCCCCGCTCGCGGCGTCGATCGCCAGCCCGGACGCGCCGCCCATAACGCCCGACACCGGCTGGGTGCAGGATTGCCAGAAGACGATCAACAACAAGATCAGGGGCGAGCATTACGACGCGCAAAAGGTGCTTTTCCGTTACGACGATATGACGCTCTCCGAGCTCTCCGAGACGAAAAACAAGCTCGCCGGCTCGGGCGAATACGTTAAGTCCGACGGTTACCGGCTGTCGTTCGATTACCAGTGCGTCTACGACGCGGCCACGAGCAGCGTCGAGAGCGCGGGCTACTACCAATCCCCGGCGTATGCCGAGCCCGCGCCGAGGGCGTCCGTGTCCGACGCGGGCTGCTCGCTCTACGACAGGAAGGGCGGACGCTACGTCTACCACGGCGACTGCACGGTGGCGGTTCTGGACGAGCGGGCCGGGAACGAATTCCTGGTCACGCTCGAAAACGGCGACAAGTACATCTTCGAAGCCGCGAATGCCATGTATAGAGTGCTGACGCCCCGGGGCTGGTCCGATAGCCCCGCCGTCCAGACGACGGACGGGAACATGCGTCTTTTCTACTGGGGCGATTGGGTCATGACGATAACCGGCGGCCCGCAGCACGGTAATTACTAGGATGCAGCGGTGTACGCATGCAGGAGTGCGGCGTAGCGGGGTTAGAGACTCGAAGCACCGTTTCTTTTGTCAGTCCCAGCAATTTCGAGCGAGCGAGGAATTGGACGCCGCAACCTTGAAGCGGAAGCGTTTATCCAGTACTGCTCAGCCCTTGCCTTCTTTAGTATCAAGGCCTGTACTTGCCGCGGCGTAGCCCACGGGTGAAGCCGGGTCGGGAATCCAGTTTTTATCCTTGTTCTTTTTTTTGTAGTCATCCTGAACTTGATTCAGGATCTCGTCTTTAAAGCAAAGACAATAAATCCCCCTGCCCCCCTTTTCCTAAGGGGGGATGTAAAGGCAAAGACAAAAGCAAAAGACCCCTACTTTTGACTGACCATACACGTATGCGTGTCTTTCGACGTAGCGCCGAAGTTGCCAAAACCATTGGAAGCGCGGAAGGGGGTGGTGGCAGCGACACTGCTACTTCGATATCCTGCGGGCGTGGCCCGCCGGCCCGGAGGGGTATTGCTTCGCCGCGAGCGGCTTGCAATTATTATGATCTGGCCGAGGATAGTCCTATTCTGTCATTCCCACCCTCGCGGCACGCCTAAAACAGCACCCGGTTAAGCGTCTGGAGGAGCGTCCCGGCGTCGAAGGGCTTCGGGAGAAAGGCATCGACCTCTATGTCGTGCACGTCTGCGAGCTCGTGCTCGCGCTGATACCCGCTTATCGCTATAATCTTGAGCGCGGGGCACTCCTTCTTGAGCGTCCTTATCGTCGTCTTGCCGCCCATCACCGGCATCACCATGTCTACGATGGCCGCGTGCACTTCGTCCTTCCTGTCGAGGAAGAGCTCGGTCGCCTCCTTGCCGTTTCTCGCGACGAGCACCCTGTACTTGTATTCCTCCAGTATGGACTTGGCCATGTCCGTTATCATGTTCTCGTCGTCGACGACTAGTATGAGCTCGCCTTTCCCGCGCGGTATGCCGGGATAAATCCCCCTCGCCGAGCCCTCCATGTCTTCGGATTCTATCGCGGGAAGGTATATCGTGAACGTCGTCCCCTTTCCGGGCCTGCTCTCTACATTAATATAGCCGTCGTGGTCCTTGACGATGCCGTACGTCGTCGAGAGGCCGAGCCCCGTCCCCTTGTCGGGCCCTTTCGTCGTGAAGAACGGGTCGAAGACGCGGTCGAGGTCTTCGGCCCGTATGCCCGTCCCCGTGTCCGACACCGATATCTCGATGTACTCCTCGTGCCCGGGGTCGAAAAACGCCGGAAGGCTTTCGCGGCCTGGGCGGAGACGCCTGGCCCCGATGAATATATCCCCGCCGCCCGGCATGGCGTCCCTCGAATTCACGCAGAGGTTCATGAACACCTGGTTTATCTGCGTGTAGTCCGCGAGGACCGGCGGCAGGTCGTCCTTTATGTCGATGCGTATGTTTATCAACTTGGGGAATGTCTCCCTGACGAGCTTCCCCACGTCGCCGGCGACGTTCTTCATGTCGAGGGGCTGCTTCGAGCTTTCGAGCCCCCTTGCGAAGGAGAGTATCTGCTTAATGAGGTCCGAGCCCCTGCGCGCGCTCGTCCCGAGTATTCCGAGCCACTTTTTGGATTGCGCGTCGGTGGTCTTCCCTTCGAGGAGCTGTATGGACATCATTATCGGCTGGAGGATGTTGTTCAGGTCGTGCGCTATGCCGCCGGCGAGCTTCCCGAGGCTGTCGAGACGCTGCGA
The DNA here is from genome assembly GCA_020849425.1 of Candidatus Dadabacteria bacterium. Taxonomy (GTDB): domain Bacteria; phylum Desulfobacterota_D; class UBA1144; order Nemesobacterales; family UBA2774; genus JADLGH01. The sequence goes on along the minus strand of JADLGH010000068.1, from coordinate 703 downwards.
GCGGAGGAGCCTCGTCTCGAGCACTTTGCTGTCGGTTATGTCCCGGAAGAGTACCGACGCCGTCCCCTGCCTCGCGCCGCCCGACGTAATGGCGTTCACTCGCACGCGGAACGTGCGCTCGCCGCTGTCCGTCGCGATCTTGTATTCGGCGGTTTCGGACTTCCCGGTGCTTATGACGCGCCTTATGACGTCGGTCATCTTCGAGGCGAAGCCCGCGGGGTAGAATTCCGCCAATCTCCGCCCGAGCATCTCTTCCTTCGGCCGGACGAGGAGCCTTTCGTTGTCCGTCCATATGCCGAGGTAGGCGCCGTTCCCGTCCATCTCGCAGACTATCTCGTCCACGGAGCCGACGAGGGCCTTGAGCCGCTTCTCGTTGGTTTCTATTTCCTGCACGTAACGCGCGTTCACTATGGCGAGCCCTATCTGCTCGGCTATGGATTCGAGGAGAGAAACCTCCCTCGGGCTGAACGCGTTTTTCCTCTGCGACATGAGCGTGATGCACCCCGCCGGGCTCGCGACGGATCTTATGGGCACCGAGAGATAGCTCTTTACCCCGAGCGCCTTCGCCGCGGGGCCCACGGGCGAGCCCGTCTCCTTGTCCGTGTCGAGGCACAGTCCCGTTTCGCCGCTCGTTATCGTCTCCCAGGTGAGCCCCCTCGGGTAGGGGATGCACCTCACCTTTTCGAGGTATTCCTCGTCGTGG
>JADLGH010000067.1 GCA_020849425.1 Candidatus Dadabacteria bacterium | reverse complement strand
TTTTTCGTCCTCTATGTTTTTAGTAAAGTCGGCTACCATCTTTTCCCTGTCCGCATCGCCCAGGCTCTTCGCGATAAGGCCGCGCGCATGAGCGAGCGCGAGGTCGGCCACCTCGGACCGTATGTCCCTTTTCGCCTTTTCGGTCTGGAGGGCTATCGACTCGGCCGCTTCCTTTTTCATGTTTTCCGAGGCGGCCCCGGCGACCCTGAGTATCTCGTCCCTTTCCTTCTCGCCCTGGGTCCTGAGGCTTTCCTTTATGGAGCTTATCTCGGCCTCTATGCCCTCGAGCCTCTTCGAATACTCTTCGTACCTCGCTTTGGCCCCGGTTATCGTCTTCTCGGCTATGTCTATCTCGCGCCCGATGCTGCTCCGCCTCTCGACGAGGAAGTTCCGTATCGGGGTCTTGAGGAAATAAACGAGCACGAGAAGGAGGATCACGAGATTCACCGCGTGCTCGGTAGCGAACCTCCAGTTAAACGTGTTGTGGTGCTCGGTGGCCGCCGTGAGTAGAAAATTTATTATTCCGAATTCTGTCATGCTCCGGCCTCCCTGCCGAGAATTTTGGAAGATATCTCCTTCGCCAGGAGCTCTACGTCGCCGCTCAGCTTCTGTTTTATGGATTCCGCTTCCGCTTCGAGCTTCTTCCTGGCCTCTTCGATCAACGAGGCGTTTTCCTCCCTCGCTTTCGAAATTATGCCGGTGGCCGCGTCCTGCGCTTCCTTCACTATGCTCATCCTCTCTTCCTGCGCATGGGACCTCGCATCGGCGAGGCGCGTCTCGTATTCCTCGATAATCGACTTTACCTTCGCTTCGAGCTCCCTGGCCTCTTCCATCGTTCCCCTGGTGAGCCTGTCCCTCCGGTCCATGAGCTTTAGGAACGGCTGGAAAACGAGCGCGTTCAATATTATTATCGCCGCCACGAATATGACGACCTCGATGAATACGGTGTAGTCTACGCTTAGAAGGTCCCCGGAGGCCGCGCTCGCGTCGGCCGCGGCGAGCAGCAGGAGCCCGAGGGGCGCAGTAATCTTAAAGCTTGTTAGCCTCATCAATCGAATCTCCTCTTAACTTATATGTGTCCGCCAGCCATGACTGAATCACCCATTCAGGGAAAAGCGATCCGATGCGGCGGAGCGACGAGCATGGCAAGCATAACCATTACGGTCATCGCTGAAAAAAGCTGTGAGCAGAAAACCCCATACGCAAGTCCGGCTTGCGGCTTGCGAGAAAACGAGTCCCGCTTTCCCCGTGTATTTCGTACCGAAACCCGTGGCGAACCCGATCCCCTCGAGGAAAGTAGCCCGGCCGCTAACAAATTTACCCACTGCAGCGGCAATGAAAAGTACCCAGGGAATCACGACCGTTCCGGGACAGGTCTCCCCATAGATAAAAACGGGAAAAAGAGGCCGGCTCGCCGCGGCGAGCGTCGTTGCAAAAACCAGAATCAGTGCAAAAGCGATAAGAAACTTTTCTGCCGGGTACTGACTCGTCTCTTCCAGACTCATCTGGGGCTTATTTCCTCAAGGGCAAAAATTTGAAAAATCGTAAGTATTTAACATGAAACCGGGGGCGTGTCAACAATTTATCGACTCGTACGCGCGCCCGGGGGAGAACGCCCTTCCGCACTGCGTTACACCCGCCCTGCCGGCAGCCGGATTGCATATGCACACAACCATTTATCCACCCTGCCGCTCCTTCTGTTCGAGCGCGTATTTGTCGAGCTCTATGTCGAGCTCCGTTCTTACGCCCATGGAGTGAAGGGCCTCGTTCGCCTCTACGAGGCTCCGTGCACCGGACACCTTTCTCGAAAGAACCGACAATTTCTCGTAAAGCACCGCCGGGGAAAAGTAATATGTGACCGTCGAGGACATGGAAAGGCTCACATGCCGGCGGCCGCTCCTGATATTCGTCTCGACGAACTGCCCCTTCGCCACGAGAACCGGCATCCTGCTCGCCTCGGTCGGGACGATGGAGATGACCCTTTCCATGGTTTCGAGCGCTTCCGGGGTGAGCCCCCAGCCCCCGAGGAGGCCGCCGCTCGACGCGAGGACCTTCATCGAGTCTTCGAGCTCGCCAGCCGTAAGCTCGCCGTCGCTCCCGTACCCGAAAAGGCCCAGAAACGCCGGCATCTCCTTTTCGATGAGATAAAACGCCGCCGTCATTATGGAATCCGCAAGCGGGCTCATGAGCCCGGGCTCGCCCCCGCGGGAGAGTATATCCCCCCCGACGTCGATGCCGACGACGAGATCGGCCCCGAGCTCGCGCGCGGCGCCTAAAATCCCCCTCGCCACCGTCTCCGGGCCGCCGTGTATGTCTACGAGGAGCGTCTCCCTTCCCGTGACTTCGGCGACCCCGGCCTCGGCGAACCTGACGCCCGTGCTCGTGGCGGTGTCCTTGTCCACCCGCCAGACTACGTCGTTCAGCTTCCGTGCGCCCACCGTCTCCTCGAACGTCCTCGGGCCGGGCATAGGGTCTATGACGGACCTCTCCCACGAGAGGCCGCCCAGCACGCAATCGACGCCGAACATCCCGAGGAAGTCCGCCGTCGGTATCGTGCCGACTATGTCGCCTCCCCCGCCTACGCCGAGCAGTATGGCCTTTTTTGCACTTCCTGCGATTTGCCTGATGGTATTTCTAACCGTCAATATAATCCCCCCGGGAATGTTACGGGCGCGTTTACGGCCCGGGAATAATTTACTGGACGCAGGGGAAGTTTCAATCGGCGGAGACCGGGGCGGCTGTAATATTCAGGACCACGGCATCCGGCATAGATCAAGAAACCGGCCTGTTTAAAAAGATAAACGCCGGGAGAAAAACGGAGAAATATGGGAGAATCCCGCGCCCTGCGCCGGGGCAGGGCGCGGGAGGAGGCGGACAATTATCAGTCTGCGAAGGCTATACCCTGCCTTACCTGAAATATGGCCTGGTTCACGAGCTCGAGCGCCTTTACCCTGTGGCCGCCCTTGTCCGGCGACGATACTTCGAGATTGATGCGGGCCGCGTGGAGGTTTCCGAGCGCCTGCTCCATGTTCGGCTGGTAGCCCGGCTGGGCGCTCGCCGTCTGGAACAGATTGAACGAGCTCATTATAACGAAAGCGAACAATGCACCTGCGACGAAAGGAAGCGAAATCTTTAGAACCCTAGACATATTCAATCCCCCTGATTATCAGAGTACGCGCGGGCAGGACCCCGCCCGTCCGCCGATAATTCTAGCATCAAAAGGATTTTCGCACGTGAAATAAATCGGGACTTGCACGATTAATAAAAATGCGTGCGAGGTCTACGAGTTAAAAAGCATAACGGTTAAGTGGAGAACCCCGGTCCGGGGGGCTGTTCAGCGCCTTGCCTTGTACCCCGCCCTCTCCCTGTCCCAGGTGTCTTTCGTGATGCCCTTGTCCCTAAGCTTATTCTTCTGGACCCTCTCGGTGCCGGTCTTGGGGAGCGACACCTCGAACCTTATGAACCGGGGGAGCATGAACGTCGGCATGCGCGGCTCGAGATATTCTATGAGCTTCCAGGGATCAACCGTCTTTCCCTTTTTCGGGACGACGACTATCATGACCTCGTCCTCGGCGTACCCGCCGCCCTCGGCCTTTATGCCGACTGTCGCGCATTCGTCTATCTCGTGGTGCGAGCCGACGATCTTCTCCACCTCGAACGAGCTGATGTTCTCGCCGCGGCGGCGGATGTAATCCTTCACCCTGTCGACGAAGTATATGTATCCGTCCTCGTCCATCCTGCCGGCGTCGCCCGTGTGGAACCAGAAATTCCTGAAGTCCTGGACGGTCTTCTCCGGCATCTTGTTGTAGAAATGGAGCATTATGTTGGGCGTCCTCGGCCTTACGACTATCTCGCCTATGGAGCCGCGGGGCACCTCCTCGTCCGTCTCGGGGTCCACGACCTTTATCTCGTACCCCGGGGCTTCCTTGCCGCAGGAGCCCACCCTGAACGGCTCGCCGGGGCGCATCCACGTGCACTGCCCTATTTCTGTCAGCCCGTACCCCTCCATGAACTGTATATTGAACCTCTCCATGAACTCCTCGATTATGTCGTGAGGGGCGGGGGAGCCGAGGACGAGCTTCGTCTTGTGCTGTTTTTCCTCGGGGACGGGCGGAGTGTTCCACATAAAGTAGGCCATCGTGCCGACGATGTTGAACTTCGTCACGCCGTGGTCCTTGATCCACTTCCAGAACTGGCTCGCGCTGTACTTCTCTTCGACGACGACCTTCGCGCCCTTTATCAGGGCGGGATATACGGACATCACCATGGCGTTCGAATGGTAGAGCGGGAGGCACGTGAAGCATACGTCGTCGGGGCCGACGTCCATTATCTCGGAATAATTGCGGGCGCTGGAGTAATCCGCCGCGCACGGCCTCATGACCCCCTTGGACCTCCCCGTCGTGCCCGAGGTATACATGAGGCGTGCGAAGTCCATGAACGTGACCTCGACGCCGGGCTCGGAGGGCTTGCCGGAGTTTATGAAGGCGGCGTAGGACGTCATCTTCCTGAACCTGAATCCGTGGCGGTCGAATTTTTCCCCGCCGTCCCTCGTCCAGACTATGACGTGCTCCAGCTGCGGTATCTGCCCGGCGATGGGGACCATCCTGTCGAGGTATTCCTCGGCGATGAAGAGGACGCGCGAGTCCGAGCTGTCGATTATGTACTGGAGGAAGTCCATCTTGTAGGCGGTGTTTATCGGGACCATCACTATCCCGGCCTTCAGGATACCGAACCACGTTACGACGTAGTCGTCGGAGTTCGGCATGTAGACCGCGACCTTGTCGCCCTTCTTTATGCCGAGGTCGATAAGAGCGTTCGCTATCCTGTTTGACTGCCTGTTTACCGCGAAGAAGCTGAGCGGTTTTCTATAACCGAACTGGAGGAACGGCTTTTTACCGAGCTTTTTGGCCTGCTCCCTTAGTATCTTCGGAAGGACCCAGTTCCTCTTGTCCTGACCGACGTACCATTCGACGTCGAACTTCCCGTTCTCCCGTTTATAGGTTATGGGGTGATGAAGGTCCCTGATTTTCTTCTTCCCGGATTTTGCGGCCATCGTTACCTCATGAGCGGCGCCCGGCAAAGAGACCGGCGCGGGCGCATAAAGTCCTCTCGTCGTTTTTAGAATTTCTACTTTATTTTTTTATGGGGAAAAGTCAAGCAGCCGCCCCGGCCTGAAAAGCAGGACGGGCGCGCGGGGACTAGAATCCGTCCCTGGGTCCCGGTTCTTCGGATTCGTCCGGATCCTCGGAGGCCTTTTTGCGCTCTTTACCGAAGAGCCACGCCACGAGTATCCCGAGCCCGTAGAACACCACTATCGGGACGAACATGAACATCATCGACACTGCGTCCGTCGTAGGGGTGAGGAAGGCGGCCGCAACGGCGCTTATCAGTATCGCGTACTTCCACTGCTTCCTGAGCCAGCCGCTCGTAACCAGGCCGAGCCTCGCAAGGACAAAAACGACGAGCGGGAACTCGAATATGAGGCCGAAGCCGAGGAGGAGCGCCATGAAAAACGACAGCGCCTCTTTTATGGACGGAAAGGCCTTTACGTACTCGGAAGAGTATTCGTTAAGGAGGAACTGAAACGCCTTCGGCGCGGCGACGTAATAGCAGAAAGCGGCGCCGAAGAGGAAAAACATGGTCCCGAACGATATGAAGGGGATTACTATCAGCTTTTCGTGTTTATAGAGGCCCGGCGCGACGAATTTCCACGCCTGGTATAGGATAAAGGGCACGGCGGCGAAGAGAGCGGCGAAGAAGGATACCTTCAAATACGTCATGAATCCCTCGGCCGGCATCGTGAATATAAGCGAGCTTCCCTCGGGGAGGTTCTCTATTATCGGGCTCATGAGGTAGTTGAATATGTCCGAGGAGAATGTGTAAGCAGGTATGAACAGCACGAAAATCGCCAGCACGCACCAGAGGAGCCTTTTCCTGAGCTCCGTAAGGTGGTCGAGAAACGACATCCTGCCTTCTTCGCTTTTATCTTCTTCTTCCATAATCAGGGCGTAAGCTTAACTTACTCGGGGGCTCTTCTCAATTTCAGAAAACCCGCCCCCGGAAAGCCCTGAACGGGGCGGCATTTCCGCGCGCCGGACGCGGTTTTACGCCCCCGGGGCGGGCGCGGGCCCAAATTGACATTGATTAATCGCTCGCATATATTGTTATCCCGTTAAAACCAACCCCTCATAAATCTCGGAGGAAAAATTGAAAGTACTGATAACAGACGGCATGTCCAAGGAAGGCCTCGGCATTCTCGAAGCCGCCGAGGGCCTCGAGCTCGACGTAAGGAAGAGCACAGCCAAGGAAGAACTCCTCGAAATCATAGGTAATTACGACTCTGTAGTAATCAGAAGCGCTACAAAACTCACGGAAGAGCTCATAAACGCAGGGAAGAACCTCAAGGCCATAGGAAGGGCCGGCATCGGGGTCGACAACGTGGACGTCCCCGCCGCGACCAAAAGGGGAAGAGTCGTAATGAACACCCCCGAGGCCAACGCGATAACGACGGCCGAGCACACGATAACGCTCATGCTGTCGCTCGCGAGGCAGATTCCGCAGGCTCATTCATCCATAAAGGAAGGCAAGTGGGAAAGGAGCAAGTTCAAGGGCAGGGAGATTTACGGCAAGACGTTCGGCCTCATAGGGCTCGGCAACATAGGCAAGCTCGTGGCAGAAAGGGCGCTCGGGCTCAAGCTGAACGTCATAGCGTACGACCCGTTCCTTTCGAAGGACGCCGCCGACAGGCTCGGCGTCGAGCTCGTGTCGCTCGACGACCTTCTGAAGAGGTCGGACATCATAACCATACACACGCCTCTCACGCCGGAAACGAAGGATCTCCTTAATAAAGACTCTATACAGAAAACGAAAAAGGGCGTCATGATAATCAACTGCGCCCGCGGCGGCGTCGTAAACGAAAGCGACATGGCCGAGGCGATAAAATCGGGCCACGTGGGCGGATGCGCGTTCGACGTATTCGTGGACGAGCCGCCCGGAGAGGGGAACCCGCTCCTCTCGCTCGACGAAAACGTCGTATTCACGCCCCACCTGGGCGCATCCACCGAAGAAGCCCAGACGAAGGTCGGGCTCGCGATATCCGAACAGATAGTAGACTTCCTCCTTAACGGCGTCGTCAAGAACGCCGTGAACATGCCGTCCGTCAGCCTCGACGTGCTGAAGACCATAGGCCCGTATCTTACCCTCGCCGAAAAGCTCGGGAGCCTCCAGGGCCAGCTTTGCAAGGGCGGAGTCAGGGAGATACAGCTCCAGTACGACGGCGAAATATCCGGGCTCGACACGCGCCCCGTGACCGTTTCGGCGCTCAAGGGATTCCTGGCGCCGATAATGGACGTCGTCGTGAGCCACGTCAACGCCCCCGTCATAGCGGAGGAAAGGGGCATAAAGGTAATTGAATCGAAATCTTCACAGGCCAAGGACTACACGAGCCTGATAACGATAAAGGTAAAAACGGATGACGGCGAGAGCCAGGTCTCGGGAACGATATTCGGCACTGAAGAGCCGAGGGTTGTGGGGATAAACGGCCTCAAGATAGACGTCGTTCCGAGCGGGTACATGCTCGTCAGCGAAAACAAGGACAGGCCGGGATTCATCGGCGCCATGTGCACGACGCTCGGAGACAACGGCGTAAATATCGGCCTCCTTCACCTTGGAAGGGAGTCCATAGGCGGAAGGGCCATAGTGTTCACGAACGTCGATTCCCCCGTCCCTGAAGAAGTAATAGAGAAGATAAAAAATCTTCCGGACATCATATCCGTTACACAGGTCAATCTATAGATGATAAACAGACTCAGTCTGCCGCAGGGCGTCAAGGACTACACCCCCGAAAAGGCGGAGGAGCTCAGGCGAACCGAAGAAGGGCTGCTCGAAGAATTCGCGAGGTGGGGCTACAGGAAGGTCATAACCCCGCTTTTCGAATACCTGGACCCCCTGTCCATCGGCCTCGGAGACGAGCTTAAAAGTAAGGTAATGAAGTTCGTGGACCCCTCGTCCGGGGACGTCGTGGCGCTCCGGCCCGACATCACCCCCCAGGTCGGGAGGATAGTGGCGACGCAGCTCAAGGACCATGCGGCCCCGCTCAGGCTCTGCTATAACGGCAGGGTCGTAAGGTTCGAGGAGAAGAGCAGCGGCAAGGAACGCGAGATATTCCAGGCGGGCTGCGAGCTCGTCGGGCTGGGCTCCGCCGAGGCCGACGCCGAGATCATAGCCCTCGGCATAAAATCCCTCGGGAAATCCGGCATAAAGAACCTCGTCCTCGACATAGGCCATACGGGAATACTGAGACACCTCCTGGCGCAGACGGGCGAGCACCGGAAGGACATCGAAGACGCCCTCAAGAAAAAGGACCAGGAAGCCCTTTCAAGCGCCATAAAGAAATCGAAAGCAACGAAGCCCGTAAAGGACGCGATAAGCATGCTCCCTTCGCTCTTCGGCGGGATGGAAGTTTTAAAGGAAGCGAAAAAGATACGCTCGATAAGTAAATACGTGGTCGAGCTCGAAAACGTGATTTCGGTCATCGGGGACTACCAGTCGGACTGCGACATCAACATAGACCTCGGAGAAATCAGGGGGTTTAACTACTACACCGGCGTAACGTTCGAGATACTCTCGCGCGACATACAGTCGCCGCTCGTAAGGGGCGGGAGATACGACGAGCTCATGGGGAAATACGGCCACGACGCGCCCGCCACGGGCTTTGCCGTGGACGTCGAATCCCTCCTCAGCACGCACAGGCGCGACGGCGAGAACAACCAGATACACTTCGTCGTCATCCCCAAAAAGCCGGGCCTCCGCCGCGAAGCCATACGCCTTGCCGAATGGCTCAGGTCGAGCGGGTTCAAGGTTGTCCTCGACCTCAACCTCGACAAGGCGCAGATGGAGCTCAGGATCAAGGAGAACCGGGCCTCCAATTTCTACGGCGTCATACTTCTCGAAACCCCGAGCAAGCTGAAGCTGATAGAATCCAGGAGAGGCGCCTGCAAGGAATTTTCGAACCTCGAAGAGCTCCTTAAAGGAGGTATCTGACCGTGCCTAATATCGTGGTAATAGGGGCCCAGTGGGGTGACGAGGGCAAGGGCAGGATCGTCGATCTCCTTTCGAAGGGCGTCGATATCGTCGCCCGCTATCAGGGCGGCAACAACGCCGGGCACACCATAGTCATAGGCGAGGAGAAGGTCATACTCCATCACCTCCCCTCGGGCATTCTCAGGGAAAACAAGCTCTCGGTCATAGGAAACGGCGTCGTCGTGGACCCGGGCGTTCTTCTTAAGGAGGTCGCGGGCCTGAGGGCGGCGGGATACAGGGTGGACTCGAGTAACCTCAGGATAAGCGACAGGACTCATATCATAATGCCCTATCACAGGGAGATAGACGTCGCGCGTGAGGCGCTCAAGGGCGAGGGCAAGATAGGAACGACAGGCAGGGGCATAGGCCCCGTTTACGAGGACAAGGCCGCCCGGAGGGGGATTAAGCTCGCGGACCTTATAGACCCCGAGTGTTTCCGGGAAAGGCTGGCCGACGTGCTCGAAGAAAGAAACGCCTACATTACGAAGGTCCTCGGGGGAGAGCCCCTTTCGTTCGACAGTATCTACGAAGAATATTCGGAGTACGGGGAAATATTGAAGGAATTCTCCTGCGACGTATCCGGGCTCCTCAACAAGGCGCTGTCAGAGGGCGGAAGCATACTCTTCGAGGGGGCGCAGGGAGCGCTTTTAGACATAGACCTCGGGACTTATCCCTACGTCACGTCGTCGAGCGCGAGCTCCGGGGGCGCCTGCACCGGCACCGGCGTGAGCCCGACCAAAATCGACGTCGTGCTCGGCGTCGCCAAGGCGTATACGACGAGGGTCGGCGAAGGCCCGTTCCCGTCCGAGATCCACGGAGACGAAGGCAAACGGCTGAGGGACGCGGGCGCGGAATACGGCTCCACGACCGGAAGGCCCAGGAGATGCGGATGGTTCGACGCCGTAGCGCTAAGGTACGCGGCCACGACGAACGGCATATCCAGCCTCGCGATAACGAAGCTCGACGTGCTGTCCGGCTTCGAGAGCATAAATATGTGCGTCGGGTATAAATACAGGGGCGAGACGCTCACGACCTTCCCTTCGAGCTGCAGCGCGCTTGCCGAATGCGAGCCCGTCTACGAGGAAGTCCCCGGGTGGAGCGAGAACGTATCCGACGTCACCGAATTCGAAGAGCTCCCGGAAGGGGCCAGGAACTATATCAGGAAGATAGAAGAGCTGACCGGGGTCGGCGTCCATGCCGTTTCGCTCGGCCCGTCGAGGGAGAAGATACTGTTCCTCTCCGAGCTTGCGTAAGAGTCGTTCCCGGCTTGTCCTAGTAGAAATGAAACCCCTAATCGAACTCGAATTCCCTTACCCAGTAGACGAGGTTCGGACTCCAGCTTTCAAGGCGTACGGCGTCTATCCTGCTGTAGAAGTATGGTCCCGTGGTCTGGAACTGCTTTCTGTAAAGGCCGACGACCTTTAAGTAGTCCCCCTCGGCGATGGGAGCGTCGCCCTTTACGAAGACGTCCACTCCGATGCCCTTTCTGTCGGCGAGCGTGAAGGTCGTGTAGATTATCTCCTCCCCGTACTCGTTCACGCCGTGGGATTCGTAACGGAGGTTCCACACCTTGCCTATCACCTCGACGCCGGACATGTCGTAGGCGTCGGGGCTTGCGAGAATGCTGGCGATGGCAAGGTTCTGGGCCGGGAGGGCCGATTCAGGGTTTTGCCATTCCCTGGCGCAGCCGGCGCTGAAGATGAGCGCCGTAGCCACTAAAAGGGCTTTCAGGGTTCCTTGCATTAATAACTCCTCCATGTGGACCGATAGAGAATTATAACACAATACCTAGGAATTTTTCTCGTATGCCTCGATAATTTTTCTAACGAGGGGATGCCTTACCACGTCATTCTTAGAGAAATAGACGAAGGAAATGCCCTCTATTTTCTTTATGAGGGTTTCGGCTTCGAGGAGCCCGGATTTCTCGCTGGCCGCGAGGTCCACCTGCGTCGTGTCGCCGGTTATAACGGCCTTGGAGTTGTACCCGAGCCTCGTGAGGAACATCTTCATCTGCATGGAAGTCGTGTTCTGGGCCTCGTCGAGGATCACGAACGCGTCGTTGAGCGTCCTTCCCCTCATGAACGCGAGCGGAGCGATCTCTATGGCCCCCTTTTCGAGGAGACGGGACGCCTTGTCGTAATCCATCATATCGTAGAGGGCGTCGAGGAGCGGGCGGAGGTAGGGGTCCACCTTCTGCGAAAGGTCGCCCGGCAAAAACCCGAGCTTCTCGCCGGCCTCGACCGCGGGCCGCGTGAGGACTATCCTGTTTACCTCTTTATTGACGAAAGCCGAAACGGCCATCGCCATCGCGAGATAGGTCTTGCCGGTGCCGGCGGGGCCTATGCCGAACACTATATCGTGCTTGCGTATGGATTCGATGTAGAGCTTCTGCGTGATGCTCTTGGGGGCGATTATCTTCTTCCTGGTCGAAACGCAGACCGTGTCGAGGAATATGTCTTCGAGCCTTATCTTGCCCTCGTCGATCACCCTCGCGGCGAGCTCCACATCGGCCGGGTCGAGGACGTAGCCCTTTTCGAGAAGCCCGTAAAGCTCCTTGAAGAACCTGTAGGCCGAATCGACGCCCGGGGCGTCCCCTTCGAGGCTCAGCTTTCCTCCCCTCGCGTGGACCCTTATCCCGTACCTGTTCTCGACCTCTTTTAGGTTTTCGCTCTGCTCCCCGTAAAGCTCCTTTACGAGGTTATTGTCCCCGAACTCGATGTCCCTTACGACGCCGTTGTCAGTCGATATAGTTTCCTGCATTTATGAGGATACCCCTCCTGTAGGGCGGCGGGCGGCTTCCGCCGCGGATATTTGCGAATCCAAAACGAATATCTCACGCTTTATATAAAATCTCATACAGGTTTTTTGAGTTGGAAAAACCGTAAGGCAGGCCTTGCCCAGAAATGACTGTGCTTGGAGATTCTGACTGCGTACTTAGAACCGTTATGTCAGCGGATTGGCGTATCTCGTTACCCCTGTCGTAAGTAATTATAACAGAAAGGCGGCCGATGCCAAAGGCCGGCGCACGGCCCCGCGGGCCCCTGCAGTCAGTCTATAAGTGACGGGTCCGGGTACTTGAACTCGTATCCGAGGAGCGTCTTGAGCTTATCGCTTTTCACGGTCTTGAAGCCCGGCTTGCCGCCGTCCTCGAAAACGGGCGGCGGGACGCCTATTTCGAGCGCCCGGGCGGTGTAATAGTCCTTTCTTTTCGGGTGCAAGTCGGCGCAGGCGTTGAATATTTCGCCGTAGGCGTCTTTCTCCATGATTCTTTCTATTATGAGGATGCAGTCGTCCCTGTGTACGAGGTTAACGGGCGAATCCCCTCCCGTAAGACCCCTCCTCCCCGAGATGAACCTCCCCGGCTTTCGGTCGTACCCGATGAGCCCCCCGAAGCGGAGCACCGCAGTCCGGAACGCCCCGTTTTCGAGGAGGAGCCTCTCGGCGGCGACAAGCGCCTTCCCCGAGGCCTTTTCGGGCGGCGCCGTCTCGTCCTCGAACACCTCCCTCCCGAGCTCGGGGTAAACGGAGGTCGAGCTCACGAATATGACGTTCTTTACCGGGGACTTCTCCACGCGGGAGACGAGGGATTTTATCTGCTCCGTGTGGAACCGGACTATATCCTCCCTCCTTTCCGGAGGGAAGTTTATTACGAGGACTTCGCTCTCGAAGAACCTTTCGCAGCCGTCCCCGCCCGTAAGACCGGGATCAAGCGAGATATAATACGGCTCTATTCCGGCGGCTTCCATTGCCGCGAGGGCCCCGGGTGTGCGGGTCGAGCCCTTCACCACGTAGCCCTTTTGTAAAAGATACTCGCCAAGCGGGAGGCCGAGCCACCCGCAGCCGAGTATGCTTACGGTTTTCATAGAATGCCGTGGCGGGCGGTTATGCCGAAGCTGCCGGCGTATGTCGTCAACCGGCGAGCCTCGCCAGCGCCTCGTTATATTTCTCGGCCGACTTTTCTATGATCTCGTCGGGCAAAGACGGCGCGGGCGGGTTCTTGTCCCATTTTATCGATTCGAGATAGTCCCTGACGAACTGCTTGTCGAAGCTCGGCTGCGAGCCCCCGGGCCTGTACTGGTCCATCGGCCAGAAGCGGGACGAATCGGGGGTGAGCGCCTCGTCTATGAGGACGAGCTCGCCGCCCTCCCCGAGCCCGAACTCGAACTTCGTATCGGCAATGATTATGCCCTTCTTCTCCGCCATCTCGCGCGCCCGCGAATAAAGGGCGATGCTGACGTCCCTCACCTTGTTCGCCATCTCCTCGCCTATGAGCCCGGCCGCCTGCTCGAACGTGATGTTCTCGTCGTGGGCTCCTTCCTCGGCCTTTGTCGACGGTGTGAAGATAGGATCGTCGAGACGCGAGGACTCGACGAGCCCCTCGGGGAGGGGTATCCCGCAGACCGAGCGCGATTTCCGGTACTCCTTCCAGCCCGAGCCGGTTATGTATCCCCTTACGATGCACTCCACCGGAAGGGGCTTCGTCTTCCTGACCAGCATGCTCCTCCCTTCGAGGACATCCGCGTACTTCCGGAACTCTTCGGGATAGTCCTTCACGTCGGTCGAAATCACGTGGTTCGGAATTATGTCCCCCGTCTCGTCGAACCAGTACTTGGAGATCTGGTTCAGCACCCTGCCCTTCCCGGGTATCCCCTCGGGAAGAACGACGTCGAAGGCCGAGACCCTGTCCGTAACGACTATAAGAAGCTTGTCGCCGAGGTCGTAGATATCCCGCACCTTCCCCCTCCGGGGCGGGTTCACGCCCTCGAAGCTCGTCTGCATTACAACACCTTTCTGCGTCAAAGAAATCATCTCCTTGGATTTGTTGTCTGTCTCGATTCTCGCAGGTGAAATTCTATTAAAGAACGGCGGCGATGTCAAAGCGGCCCGGGGCCGGTGGCTCAGTCCTCGCCCTCGGCGAGTGCGCGGGCGATCTCGGCCCCGAGGAGCTCCCTTATACGCTTCCTGACGCCGGGGAACCTGTCCCTGAGGCCCCCCTCCATGGCGAGCATAGCGGAGAGCTCCCTCGGAGTAAGCGCCCTGTCGAGGACGCCGAACGCCGCCGCCCTGACCTTCGCGTAATCCGTCCTTCCCAAGGCGCGAGCGAGATCGGAAAGGAAATCGCCGTAGAGGGCGAGCACCGTTTCTATCTGCCGCTTCTTGCCGGAAATCCCGTCCATTGCACGAGTCACCGGGGCTACGCCCTCCGCCTCTCCCTCGACGCTTCGAGCATATCCTTGAGGAGCCACATTATAAGCAGCGGGAGGTAATAGAAGAACGTATAGTGGAGGCCGAGGAGCGCGCTCTCGAACATGACCCACATGCCGATGAAATC
>JADLGH010000066.1 GCA_020849425.1 Candidatus Dadabacteria bacterium | reverse complement strand
TACCAATCTCGTAAAGGACTACAAGACCGGGTTTCTCGGCAAGATGACCCGCGTGCTCAGGAACGTGACGTTCTCCGTCGGGCAGGGGGAGATATTCGGCTTCATCGGCCCGAACGGCGCGGGCAAGACCACCACCTTCAAATCCATACTCGGGTTCACTAAACCCACGGAAGGAACCATCGAGCTCCTGGGCAGGGACTCGGAAGACCCCGACGCCAAGCGGAAGATCGGCTATCTCCCGGAGAACCCATACTTCTACGATTACCTCACGGGAGAGGAGCTCCTTATCTACATGGGCGAGCTCCACGGGCTCGGGCGCAAATTCCTCGAACAGAAGGCGGGCGAGCTCCTGGAGAAGGTGAGTATGTCTCACGCCGGAAACGTGCAGATGAGAAAGTATTCCAAGGGAATGCTCCAGAGGATAGGGATCGCCCAGTCACTCATCAACGACCCCGAGTTCATAATCCTCGACGAGCCGATGAGCGGGCTCGACCCAATAGGAAGGCGCGAGATAAAGGACCTCATACTCGAAGAGAAGAGGAAGGGGAAGACCATACTCTTGAGCTCGCACATGCTCTCTGACGTCGAGGCGCTCTGCGACCGCGTCGGGATAATAATGGGCGGGACGCTCATAAAGACGGGGAGCCTCGGCGAGCTCTTGAAAGAGATCCACACGGATTACGAGATGCACGTCGAGGGCGCTCCGGAAGAAATCAAGGGAGCGGTAAAGGATATGCGTGTCGAGATGGAGCACAGGGCGGGTTACGTCGTGCTCAAGTTCGACGAGGACATAAAGCGCCAGGTGATAGGGGCGGTGGCGAAAACGAAGGCCGATATAATATCGCTTCATCCCGTAAGGAGGTCGCTCGAAGGACTCTTCGTCGAGGAGGCGAAGAAGGAAGGCCCCGCGAGGGAAGACGCCGGGGCATAGTCCCGTGCAGGCCGCTTCGAAGCCCGGGGGCATTCAGAAAACGATATGAAAAGAATTCTCAGCGTTGCGCACAATACGTTCATGGAAGCCATAAGGGACAGGGTGCTCTACAGCCTCGTCCTCTTCGCGCTCCTCATGATAGTGAGCTCCCTCGTTTTCGCAAGCATATCGGCCGAGCAGTACAACAAAATCGTGAAGGACCTCGGCCTCACGGCCATTTCCGTAATCGGGATACTTATCTCCGTATTCCTCGGCATAGGGCTCGTCTATAAAGAAGTCGAGAAGAAGACCGTTTACAACATATTCTCAAAGCCCATAAGGAGGTACGAATTCATACTCGGGAAGTACCTCGGTCTCGGCCTTACGCTGTTCATTATCACGCTCGGAATGGCGCTCATACTTTTCCTCATCGTTCTTTACATCGAGATAAAATACGCGGGGCTTATAAACTTTTATTACGGCGGGCATTTCTACGCGGAATTCTTTAACGCGATCTATTTCGAGTACCTGGAATTCCTGATCGTCATCGGGATTGCGCTCGTCTTTTCCAGCTTCACGACGCCCGTCATGAGCGCACTGTTCACGTTCTTCGTTTTCGCCATAGGGAGATTTTCGAGTGACATACGGCTGTTCGCGGAGGAGGTCAAAAATCCCGTCACGGCCGTTTTCTCAGAGGCGGTTTACAGGGTGATCCCGAACCTCGAAAAATTCGACGTCAGGAACGAGGCCGTTTACGGGGGTACGGTAAACCCCGACCTCGTACTGTATACCACGGCCTACGCCGTCATCTACGCCGCCGCGCTCCTGATGCTCGCGATAATCATATTCGAGAAGAAAGAATTCAAGTAAGTGACGCCGTGAAAAAGGGTAGAACAACCATGCTTGGCCTTATCGCTATCGCCGTGCTCGTGGCGATATCGATACCGTTTCAGGTGAGGATAGACGACATAAGGGGGAAGTTCCGCTCGGTCGAGGAGAGCCTCTACCTGTCCTCGGCGTCGCTCAGGAAAATCTCCCTCGGCTATACGGAGATACTGTCCGACATATACTGGATGAGGGCCATACAGTATTTCGGCAGCAGGAAGATAGAAGAGCAGAACCCCGATCTCCTCTACCATTATTTCGACATAATAACCGACCTCGACCCCCGGTTCGTGAACGCGTACAGATACGGCGGGACTTTTCTCGCCGAGCCCGGGCCGTTCGGGCTCGGGCAGTTCGACAAGGGCGTCGCGCTCCTCGAAAAGGGACGGAAGAACAATCCGGACAACTTCAGGCTGCCGCTCGAAGAGGCCTTCCTCTACTATTTTTACCCGAAGGATTACGTGAAAGCCGCCGAGCTGTTCCAGGAGGCCGCCCGGAAGCCCGGGGTCGCCGGGTCGAGGGAGGCGTCGGTGAAGGGCATGGCCGCCGCGGCGCTGGCGAAGGGCGGTGACAGGGAGCTCTCGAAGGATATATGGCGGATAATCTACGAAACGAGCCCGAGCGAGGGGAGGCGGAATTTCGCTTTCAGGAACCTCCAGGAAATTGAAACGATGGAGATCGAGGACGGGCTTACGGCAGCGCTTCGGGCATACCGGAAGAAATACGGGAAGCTCCCCGGTTCGGTAAAAGAGCTTGCCGCAGCCGGGTACGTCGAGGGCGGCATCCCCGCCGCGCCGATAGGCGGGGATTTCGTCATCGCCCCGGATATTGATGCCGTGCGGAATACGGAGCTCGCGTCGAGGAAGCTAAAAGAGGCGCTCGCGGTCCTCAACGCAAAGGCCGCGAGATTCAGGAAGATGTACGGCGAGTACCCGAGGGACCTCGCGGAGCTCAGGGCGTTCGTCGGGAAGGAGACTACCGGCGAATTCCCGGAGCATCCGATGGGAGAGGAATTCGTCTATAACCCCGCGTCCGGAATAGTCGAATCGAAATGGAAGTACGGGGAAAGCAAGGAGCAATAGGCGCTCAGGAGATTTTGAGGACTATGAACTCCCTCACCCCGCCCGGCGCATTGACCACGACTTCGTCGTCTATGCTCTTCCCAATTAGCGCCCTCCCTATCGGAGAGGTAATGGAAATGAAGCCGTTTTCGGGCTCGGACTCGTCGGGACCGACGAGCTGGTAGGTTACGGTCTCGCCCGTATCGAGGTTTTCGAGCTCGACCAATACGCCGAAGGTTACCCTGTCCTTGTTTCTCAGCGCGGCCGGGTCTATGACCTCGGCCCTGCTGAGCTTGCTTTCGAGCTCCTGTATCCTGCCCTCGACAAAGGACTGCCTTTGCTTCGCGGTTTCGTATTCGGCGTTTTCCGAAAGGTCTCCCAGCGACCTCGCGTATTCGATAAGCTTGATGACCTCCTGTCTTTCGACGGTTTTGAGCCTCTTCAGCTCCTCCTGGAGCTTCCTGTGCCCGTTAGGCGTCATCGGCACTCTTTCAATCGACATAATGCACTCTCCCCTGGCCGGCGTTTCCGGGACGGCCAAAACAAATATTTTTATATGCTATATACCGGGAACCTCAAACAAACCGGGTTGAATAAATTATACAACAACCGGAGATAACTAGTAATAGTCCTGGATGGCCTTGACCGTAAGCCCTTCCCTTATGAGGGCCTTTATGGCGGCGACGGCCGCTATCGCCGCCGAGACGGTCGTGAAGTAAGGGACCCTCTGCGTGAGGGCCGTCCTTCGTATAGTGTACGACTGCTCTATCTCCTTCTCTCCGAACGTGGTGTTTATGACGAGCTGCACCTCGCCGTTCTTCATGTGATCGACGACGTTAGGCCTCCCCTCGACTACCTTCTTGACGACCGTGCATTCGACGCCCAGACCCCTCAGCCACGCGGCCGTGCCCGTAGTCGCCATTATGCCGAAGCCGAGGTCCGAGAGCTTTTTCGCGAATTCGGAGAGCCTCGGCTTGTCGTCGTCCTTCACACTGACAAAGGCGGTGCCCGAAAGGGGGAGCTTCCCGCCCGCGGCCATCTGGGCCTTGGCGAAGGCCATTCGCATTTCGCTGTCTATACCCATCACCTCGCCCGTGGATTTCATCTCGGGGCCGAGTATCGTATCGACCCCGGGGAACTTTATGAAGGGGAAGACGGATTCCTTCACGCAGGCGTGCCCGGGGATTATCTCTTCCGTAAAGCCGAGCTCGTCGAGCGTTTTTCCGGCCATCACCTTCGTACCCAGCATCGCGAGCGGGACGCCTATGGCCTTGCTGACGAAGGGGACAGTCCTGCTGGCGCGGGGATTGACCTCCAGTATGTAAACCTTGTCGTCCTTTATGGCGAACTGAATGTTCACGAGCCCGACGACGTTAAGGGCGAGCGCGAGCTCTTTTGTCTGGCGCTTTATCTCGTCCACCACCGCGGGGCTTATGGAGAACGGGGGCAGCACGGCGGCGCTGTCGCCCGAGTGAACCCCGGCCTCTTCTATGTGTTCGAGGACGCCGCCTATGACGACCGTTCTGCCGTCGGATATCGCGTCGACGTCTACTTCCCTGGCGTCGTTTAAGAACCTGTCGATGAGGACCGGGTGATTCGGCGCGACCCTGACGGCCTCGGTTATGTAGCGCTTAAGCGATTCCTCGGTGTAGACGATCTCCATCGCCCTCCCTCCGAGGACGTACGACGGCCGTACGACGATGGGATAGGTGACTTCGCCGGCTATGCGAATGGCCTCCTCCTGGCTCCTGGCGATGCCGCTTTCGGGCTGCCGGAGGCCGAGCCTTTCGATGAGGCCCCGGAACCGTTCCCTGTCCTCGGCGAGGTCTATGCTGTCGGGGGAGGTGCCTATGATTTTGATGCCCCTCTCTTCGAGCGGTATCGCCAGCTTGAGCGGCGTCTTTCCGCCGAGGTGAACGATAACCCCCTCGGGCTTTTCCCTGTCTATTACGGCCAGCGTGTCTTCGAGCGTAAGGGGCTCGAAGTAGAGCCTGTCCGAGGTGTCGTAGTCGGTGCTGACTGTCTCGGGATTGCAGTTGACCATTATAGCCTCGTAGCCATCTTCGCGGAGCGAAAAGGACGCGTGAACGCAGCAGTAATCGAATTCGATGCCCTGCCCTATCCTGTTCGGCCCGCCGCCCAGAATGACGATCTTCTGTTTGTCCGTCGGAAGCGCCTCGTCTTCGGTTTCGTATGTCGAATATAAATACGGCGTATACGCCTCGAATTCGGCGGCGCACGTGTCGACCATCTTGTAGACGGGCGTTATGCCGGAGTCGAGCCTCATTTCCCTGACGCCGCTCTCCGATTTCCCGAGGAGCGCGGCGATACGCATATCCGAAAAGCCGTACTCCTTGGCCTTCCTCAAGAGCGAGGCATCCGGGCTGCCCGAAGACGCCGCGAGGCTCTCTTCCATGTCGATTATCTGGCGGATGTTTCGGAGAAACCACCTGTCGATGCGAGTCAGGGAATATATTTCTTCCATGTCGAGCCCCGAGCGGAAGGCGTCCGCCAGGTACCAGAGCCTGTCGGAGTTCGGGGTCCTCAGCTTTTCCTTTATGAGCTCCGTATCGGCCGTTCGGGGCTCAAAGCCGTAGGAGTCTATTTCGAGTGACCTCATGGCCTTTTGAAGCGACTCCTTGAACGTCCTGCCTATGGCCATGACCTCGCCCACGGATTTCATCTGCGTCGTGAGCGTCTTGTCCGTCTTCGGGAATTTCTCGAAAGTAAACCTCGGGATCTTGACGACGACGTAGTCTATAGTCGGCTCGAACGAGGCCGGGGTGTAGCGCGTGATGTCGTTCGATATCTCGTCGAGCGTGTAGCCGACGGCGAGCTTGGCGGCTATCTTGGCTATCGGGAATCCGGTGGCCTTGGACGCGAGCGCCGAGCTCCTGGACACGCGCGGGTTCATCTCTATGACGACGACGCGCCCGTCCTCGGGGTTAACGCCGAACTGTATGTTCGAGCCTCCCGTATCGACGCCTATTTCTCTTATTATCGCGACCGAGGCGTCCCGGAGGCGCTGGTACTCCTTGTCGGTGAGCGTCTGCGCGGGGGCGACGGTTATGCTGTCCCCCGTGTGAACGCCCATGGGGTCGAAGTTCTCTATGGAGCAGATTATTACGACGTTGTCCATGCCGTCCCGCATGACTTCGAGCTCGTATTCCTTCCAGCCGAGGACGGATTCCTCTATGAGCACCTCGCTCACCGGGCTGAGGTCGAGGCCCGATTTTGCGAACTCCTCGAATTCCTCCCTGTTATACGCGACGCTCCCTCCGGAGCCGCCGAGCGTGAACGACGGGCGGATGATCACGGGGAAGCCGACCTCCTCCATCACGGCCCACGCCTCTTCCATCGTGTGGGCGACGCCGCTCTTCGGGACGTCGAGCCCGATCTTGAGCATGGCGTCCTTGAAGAGCTCCCTGTTCTCGGCCTTCTTGATTGCCGGGAGCTTCGCCCCTATGAGCTCGACGCCGTATTTATCCAGCGCTCCCGATTCGGCGAGATCGACGGCTATGTTGAGGGCGGTCTGGCCGCCGAGCGTCGGCAGGAGCGCGTCGGGCCTTTCCTTCTCTATAATCTTCTCGACGATCTCGGGAACCAGCGGCTCTATGTAAGTGCGGTCCGCGAAGGTCGGGTCCGTCATTATAGTCGCGGGGTTACTGTTGACGAGGACGATCCTGTAGCCCTCTTCCTTGAGCGCCTTACACGCCTGCGTGCCCGAGTAGTCGAATTCGCACGCCTGGCCTATGACTATAGGGCCCGAGCCTATGAGCAGTATGGTTTTTATATCTTCCCTTCTGGGCATACGGTTCCTGCCTGTGAATACGAGTGTTATGCGGGTTCGAAATGATAGGGCCATGCCGGGGGGGGCGCGCCCTCTATTTGAAGCCTATCATTTATACCTGTGAATTCGGCTCGTAGCAAATGCGCGGGGTGCCCGATTGCCTCGAAAAAGGTAATGATGGAGGACGTTAGACCGCGCAGGGATGGAATCCGGGGCGGGGCCCCAGCGTATCATCCGGGACAGGGCGGAGCCGGCCGCACCGCGCGGATTCAGGCCCCTGTTTCGGGCCCGATCCTCTTTTGAACGTCCCTCTTCCTTAACTCGGACATTACGTGGAACATCCTCTGGAGCGCCGTGTACGACGAGAAGACGAGCATCAGGATCAGGGAGAGCTTGAGCAGGTAGTCGGCGGGAGGGTACCCTATCCAGCCCGCGACGATGTTGCCGAGGAAGTTGAACACCGACAGAACGCCCAGGTAGACGACCCTTTCCGTCCTCTGCATGATGCCGAGCTCGCACTTTACGCCGAGCCCCTCGGCGCGGGCCCTCGTGTAGCTGACCATGGTCGTCGAGACCAGTATCAGGAACACGACGTAGGCGAATATGGAATCGCGGTAGAGACTGAGCAGGCCGAGGTAGATGAAGGCCTCGGAAAACCTGTCGAGGCAGGAATCGAAGAACGCCCCGCTCTCGCTGCTGAGCCCCTGCGCCCGGGCGACGCGGCCGTCGAATATGTCGAACGTCGAGCCCGCGAGCACCAGCACGCCGCCCGCGAAAATCCACCCGTAGTGATAAAAGAGGCCGGTTATCGCGGCCACG
>JADLGH010000065.1 GCA_020849425.1 Candidatus Dadabacteria bacterium | reverse complement strand
ACGAGGAATATTTTCAGGAGGTACTACGGGTCGCTGAGCCGCTCGCACGTAGAGGCCTCGCGGCCGGTCGTCGAGGCGCTCGGGCGCGTGGCGAGGAAATACGGCGTCACGCTTTCCCAGGCCGCCATAAACTGGGTTATAAATTTTCGCGGCGATGGCGTCGTGGCTATACCCGGGGCGACGTCGGTCCATCAGGCCGGGGACAACGCCGGGGCGATGGGATTCACTCTCGGAGAGGACGACCTCGCGCTCCTGGGT
The DNA here is from genome assembly GCA_020849425.1 of Candidatus Dadabacteria bacterium. GTDB lineage: Bacteria > Desulfobacterota_D > UBA1144 > Nemesobacterales > UBA2774 > JADLGH01. The sequence goes on along the minus strand of JADLGH010000065.1, from coordinate 7,034 downwards.
GAGGCGTCCCGGGGTTTCAAGGTGAGGAGCTAGGCTCCACGGCGGCTCTCAGCCGCCGATGACTTCCTTCACCGCCGCGAGCACCCTGTCGTGCACGAGGCCGTTCGTGCCTATGACGCCGCTGTTTTCAGACAGCGTCCTTCCGCGTGAAAAATCCAGTCTCTTTCCGGAGATGTCCGTTACCTTTCCGCCCGCTTCCTCGACAATGAGGGAGCCCGCCGCGTGGTCCCAGATCTTTTCCGTGTAGTCCTTCCTTGTCGGGAGACGGAGGTAGATCGAGGCGTCGCCGCGGGCGATGACGGCGTACTTGCACTGGCTGTCGATCCTGAGGGGCGGGACGCCGACGCCGAGTATTTCCGCGACGCGGCCCGATTCGTCGTGGGACGAATGCGCCGATTCGACGGACTCGCATATAGGGGCGAGGGAGGGATCCGATATGTCCGAAACGGATATACGCACGGCCTCGCCCCCGTCGAGCCCGCGCATGTATGCGCCGCCGCCTTTTACTGCCGTGAGCACGCAGCCCCTCCCGTGCGCGGGGTCGCCGAGGTCGAGCGGGAGGTTAGGGCATCCGAGGACGCCGAGGACGACCTCGCCGTCCTCTATCAGCGCGAGCGCGACGGCGTACTGCTCGCCGCGGAGGAAGCCCTTGGTGCCGTCTATGGGGTCGAGTGTCCAGAACCTGCCGGACGGCCCGCCATTGTAATTCCCCGAATCTATGGCGCTGAGGACGCCGTCCAGCGTCGCGCCGGGGACTATTGCGCCGACGTATTCGAGAACCTGCGCCAAAAGCGCCTCGCCTTCGGGTGCTCTCAGCCCGGAGGCGTCCTCCTCGCCCGCTATGGGGACACCGGGGAAGGCCTCTCCGAGCTCGCTGCATATCACCGCCTGTGCGCCGAAGTCGGCGACGGTCACCGGCGACTCGTCCTTTTTCGTCATGGATTCAGCCGACACGAGGGCGGACTGGACGTTCACGCAGAGCCTGCATGCGTTCGTGACCGCGTGGACGGCGGCTTTAAGCTCGGTTTCGTAACTCATTTCTTTCTCCTTTGGGGTTAATTCCGACAGCGGCGATTATATTACCATAACGGCGGGCGTCAGCCCCGGGCGGGCCTCCCGGTGAGGAAGAATCCGTATTTCCTGTTAAGGGCGAAGACCGTGAACCCGAGGGCGTCGTGGGCGGCGTGGGCCGCCGCCGTGACGAGGAGTGAGCCGGTGTAAAGGTAGAGCGCGCCCAGCACAGCGCCCTCCCACACGGCCCATATGGAGAAGAGGGCGAGCCGCTTCCGGGCGATTACGTGGAAGAGCCCGAAGAGTATGGACGAGACGAGGACGGCCGAAACGCGGCCAGAGCCCATGAGCTGCACCATGCCCTGGAGCACGACGCCGCGGAAGACCGTCTCCTCGGCGGCGGCGAGGAGGCCCCCGGCGAGTATCTCGGGCGCGCGCTGCCCTGTGAAGTAGCCGGCCATTTCCATGTAGGTCTCGATAAACGCGCGTCTGAAGAGGGCGAGCAGAAGGAGCCCGAGGACGAGGTCGGAGGCGAGTATGACCGCGAGGCCGAGCGCGAACCCGGGGATAAAACCCGATGCGCCGGGAGACTGCCATTCGAGCCCGAGGACGTGTTTTACGGCGAGCGCCGCCCCGGCCAGCGCCAGCGCGAGGACGACGGACAGGAGGAAATTTTTCTTCGCGTTAAACAGCATGCGTTGTCTCCGGGCCCGGGCCGTCTAAAGCGCCCCGGCGGCCCTCATGAACGGGATGAAGGCGTGCTCTATCGCGGGCGGATGGACCAGGAGGAGGACCGGCGACAGGACGAGGGCCGTTGTGAATGCGCGCCCCCCCGGCCCCGAGGCGAGCCCGGCCCGGACGCCCGCACGCGATTTTTCGAGTATAACTCCGGCGGCCTGGATCATGAAATAAAGCGTCGGCGCGCCGTACCAGGCGTTTACCGGGAACGACGTCACGAAATCGTGCAGCACGCCCGAGAAGAGGAACGCCGCGAGCACCGCGGGCGTGAGCCCCCATCTGCGGGCGGCGGGCCTGAAGACGAATTCGCTGTCGACGTCGCGGAAGGCCAGGTTCCATCTCCGGCTCCAGAAATCCGACGGGGAAGACGCCAGGAGCGGCGAGCGCATTATGGGCCCGGCGTCGGCCCCGAGGCTCCTCCACGCGAGCGAGAGGAGGTGGAACACGCCGAAGAAGGTGAGGATGAGAAAGCCGGTGAAGCCGACGTAGCCGCCGGTGAGCGCGTGGGACTCGTGCACCTCGCGGGCGAGGAGCCAGAATATTCCGCACCCGAGGGCCGTTTTGAATACCGCGGCCGCCCATTCGCCCGCCCGCGGAGCCGCGGGACGGCGGGATTCGTCGAGGAACCGACATGCGTCCATGCCGACCCAGAGGAATACGTAGCCGAGGGCGCGGCAGAGCCCCGGCCTCGCGCCGCCCGAGATCGCTTTTTTGAGCGTCAGCCATTTAAAGCCGAAGAATATCGAGAACGAGAGCACGAAGACGAACCCCCATGCGGGACGCGCGAATATGACGGACAGCGCGAAAAGCCCGGCCAGCGGTATCCAGTCGGCGATGCTTGTTTTCGTGACCGTCTCGTTCATGTGTGCGGGATTAATGTTAACACACGCGGACGCCGCAGGGCGGGACGTTTCGCAATTATCGAAATAAGGGAATGGGCTTTTTTACGATTCGGCCGTCAGCCGGCCTTTATGCCGTTAAGGAATATGCCGACGAAGGTGGCTATGAGCTGCTCCTGGTCTATCTTGCCGCGCTTCTTTTCGCCGAAGAGCTCCTGGGCGATTATCTGGTTCACGACCATGCCGATGAAGGCCTTGGACGCGTAGAGGGGGTTTACGTTACGGAGCGCGCCGTCCTTTATGCGGGTTTCTATATAGTCGCAGATGAGCATGTTGATATATTCGACGTAGGTTTCGAAAAACATGTCGGAGAGGTCGTGCCCCTCGAGCGCGCTGAAATGGAGGAGGCGCATGAAGGACGGGTCCTTCCCGCACCTGTCGAACATGCGCGTCGCTATCGCCGTGAATACGAGGGCGTCGTCCTTGGAATCCTTGTGGGTTTCGAGCGTAATTTCGATGCCGGGCTCTTCAAAAATCTTCTTTTCTATGATCGCGCCGTAGAGGTCGCGCTTGGTGGAGAAGTGTCTGAAGATAAGGGCTTCGTTGACCTCGGCCTTTTCGGCGATTTCTTTTGTCGTGGTCCCGTTAAATCCCTTTTCGGCGAAGAGCTTTATCGCCGCCTCGAGGAGCTTGTCTCTCGTGGTGGATTTCTCGCGCGCCTGCGGCGCCTCTTTTTCGAGGGCTTTATCTGTTGACATTTACACCCTTCCCGGTAGGCTGTAAGTAAGTAATTACTTACAACGTACCCGCCGGCGTCCGGCATGTCAAGCTTGAGATCGGCCGTGTAACCGGACATTCTATTACGGATAAAATCCAGTATATATTTTATTCTTGCATGAAAAAGCGGCAGCCAGACATCCGTTCAATCTCTAGGAGGCGTGGATGACCAAGACTCTCCTGATTCTTCTTTTCACGATTTCGGGGACGGGAGGGGAGCTCGATCTCACCCTCGGCGACGCTATAAAAATAGCGCTCGAAAACAACAGGGACATTCAGATACAGGAACAGAACGTCGTCGTATCCGAGGGCGATATAAAGACGCAGGAAGGCGCATTCGACCCGCTCTTTAACCTCGTCTCGTTTTACAGCGACGGCGAGACGCCGCAGCTGAGCACCTTCATACCGAGCGGGGCCATAAGGCAGAAGCAGTTCAGCCTCGAGGCCAACGTCGAGGGCATACTGCCCACGGGAACGTTCTACAATCTCTTTAACGTCCAGACGACGAGGACGGACACGAATTCTCCTCTCGAAGACCTGAGCCCCAACTGGTTTAACAACGTCAATTTCAGCATAGGGCAGGAGCTTCTCCGGAATTTCGGCACGGGCGTGAACAGGGCGTTCATCGTGACGGCCAAGCGGTCGAGCACGATATCGGAGAAGGAGCTCGAAAAGAGGGTGGCGCAGGTGCTTCTGGAGGTCGAAAGGAGGTACTGGCTGGTGGTCGCCGCCAGGAAGAATCTCGACCTCGAAAGGACGGCCCTCGACCTCGCGATCGACCTTAAGGAGAGGAACAGGATACAGGTGGACGTGGGCGTTCTTCCGCCCGTCGCCGTGACGCAGGCCGAGTCGGAAGTGGCGGCGAGGGAGGTCAGCGTGATAAGGGCCGAGAACGAGCTCCAGGCGGCGGAGGATAATCTGAAAAATGTGCTGGCCATGGACCTCGCCATAAGGATATCGGCCGTCGACGAGCCGACGACCGAAGTCAGGAGATTCAGCGAGGAGGAGTCGCTGGGCATAGCCTACGAGGAGAGGCCCGAGATGGAGCAGGCGGGGCTCGAAATAGAGAACCGCGAGACGATGAGGAAATACTATTCCAACCAGAGGCTCCCGAGGCTGGCGGTCGAGGGGAGCTTGCAGCTACAGGGCCTCGGCGGCGACGAGAACCCGGGCAGGCTCAGCTTCGAAGAGGAGCCCGAGCCGATTCCGCCGCAGTTCGACAGCCCGAGCGACGCGTTCAACCAGATCTGGGGGGCGGATTTCACGACGTGGCAGATACTGGGGGTGTTCTCTTATCCTCTCTTTAACAGGACGGCGCGCGGTAATTACATGAAGGCTTCGGCGGAGCTCGACAGGAGCGTCATCGCGCTGAGCCAGACGAAGGACAACATAGCCCTCGACGTCCGGAGCGCGATAAGGCAGATAGAGAACAGCCTCCGCGCCATAGAGGCGGCGAAGGTGTCGATACAGCTGGCGGAAGAGGTAGTGAACAACGAGCAGGAGCGTCTTAACGTCGGCATAGGAACGACGCGCGAGGTGCTCGAGGCCCAGAGGGACCTTATCGACGCCGGCGTGAGGGAGATTACGGCCATTACCAGCTACAACATAGCCCTCGCCGAGCTCGATTACGCCAAGGGGACGATACTCGAGGACAGAGGGGTGCAGGTCGGGGGGAAATGAGCGTTTAGTCCCGTTAAACGGGGCGCTGCACGCCTTTGTTATGACACCGCCTGAAAGTCTGATATAATAGTTTCAAGTTAACGGAAAGGAGATTTTACATGGCCAGCAACGGGATTATCGATCTCAGCGATGCGAATTTCGAAACGGAAGTTATAAAGAGCGAAACGCCTGTATTGGTGGATTTCTGGGCGCCGTGGTGCGGGCCGTGCCGGGCCATAGCCCCGAGCATCGAGGAGATTTCGGCATCCTACGCGGGCCGTCTCAAGGTCGGAAAGCTTAACGTGGACGAGAACCAGCAGACGACCATGAAATTCGGCATAAGAAGCATCCCCACGCTTATTGTCTTTAAAGGCGGCCAGGCCGTGGAGCAGATTATAGGCGCCGTCCCCAAGGGCGAGATTGAGAAGGCTGTAGGGAAGGCTTTATAAGCCTCCGTTCCTGAACCGGGCCGAGCCGGGGGCGCAAGACTCTATTTGCCCGGGGCGGCCTTGAACTCCTTTTCGAGCCCCGAGATCCTGATATCTATTTCGTGGATTTTCCTGCACTTCTTTATGAGCGCGTCCGGGTTTCCGGGGTTAATCGAATCCCCGCCGGCGCTTTCCGCCCCGCCTTCATATTCCGGGATATACTCGAGCACGGCGGCCGTTTTCTTCCTGTCGAATACGTACACAGTTTCGCGCTCGCCGTCTATCCTGCGGGACGCCTTCTTCACCGAAAGGCCCGATTTGCCGAGCACCCTTCCGAGCCACTGGAGGTTCTGCCCCTTTTTTTCGGAGTCGGGGATGAGCTTATCTACCTCGTCGTAGAGGGTTTTGGCCGTTACCTTGAACTGCCTCGCCGTGTCTTCGAGGAGAAGGTTTTTAAGCTCGCCGCCTGAGATCCGTCTCAACACCGTGAAAACGGATTCCTTCCACTGGTCGGGGAGCGAGTCGTCCTCGATTCCCTTGCCCCTTCCGTCGCCCGAGGCCGCCACGAAGCCGAGGCCGCCCGAAGGCTCCCACGATTCGTAGGTGAGCCTGCCGAGCTCTTTTACGAGAAGCTCCCTTTCTGCCCTGAGCTCGGTGAGGTGGATGCGTATCTTCTGCCGGCTGATCAGCTCCCTGGATTTTTCGTTGACCGTCGTAATGCCCTTGTCGAGCCTGTCCTTGAGCTTGTCGAGAAATTCGGCCACTGGCTTGCCCTCCTTTCCGGACAGTATATATCGATTACGGCGGGGGTGTAAAGCTCGCAGGGTGCGGAGGGATGAGATTTGCATAAAACGAGGGAAGTTGGATATATTCATCGTTTTACCGAGAAATCCGACAAGAGGTGTGTGATGTACAGGAAGGGATTGACTGTGGTTCTGACCCAGCCGATAGAAGGGAAGAAGGACAGGTTCGAGAAGGGGCTCAGGGGAACGATCGTGGAGTCGTTCGAGCTCGCTCACGGGAAATCGTACAGGGTGCAGTTCGTAGACGGGAGGGTGGCGAGGTTCCCGGAGGAGCTGATGAACCAGGCGATAGAGGTTTTGGGGTGAGGGGGGACGGAGGGAGGCCTATATGATTTGGGTGAGTTTGTAACGAGTTATTTTGAGCTTGATTCTGACGTCGCCACTTCGATTGTTTACTGCCGGGGTTCCGATGGCTGAAGGGGAAGTTTTATACTTAACTGGTAAGTGCTGAGAAAGGGCTTTCTACTTTTGCTTGACCAAAAGTAGCACACACGTAGTGTGTTTCTCGGCGTAGCAGATTCGGAGACTCGAAGCACCTTAAGCGCGGTTGGTGATAATAGCGATACCTCGCTACTTCGATTGCGTGCGGCTGCGAGCCGCCGGGCCGGGACACGTAGTGTCTTTTTTCGACGTAGCGACGAAGTTGCTAAGACCACCTGAAGCGCGGCTGGTGATAATAGCAATAACTCGCTACTTCGAATTCCAGCGGGCGTGGCCCGCCTAAAAATCATCGTTCCTTCGCTAAATCCTCCACCGACCCACAGCCCCACATCGGATTT